>JAKAGH010000346.1 GCA_021817645.1 Deltaproteobacteria bacterium | reverse complement strand
GGGATACTCTCCCCCCAGATAAGCTGGCGAAAGGTTTCCCTTTTTCTGATAACATAAAACTCTTGATCTTGCACCAAAATTTCCGCCACCCGGGGCCGGGCGTTATAGTTGGAGCTCATGGAAAAACCGTAGGCCCCGGCGCTCATCACCGCCACCAGTTCCCCCGGCTGAAATGCGGGCATCTGCCGGTCCTTGGCCAGAAAATCCCCGGATTCGCAGATGGGTCCCACCAGGGAGGCGTTTACCCGGGGCCGGGAGCTTTTCTGCACCGCCCAGATGCCGTGATAGGAGCCGTAGAGGCTGGGGCGGGCCAGGTCGTTCATGCCCGCGTCCACGATAATAAAGTGCTTGGCGCCGCTTTCCTTGGTGTAGAGCACCTTGGTGACCAGAATGCCGGCATTGCCCACCAGCACCCGGCCCGGCTCCAGGATCAGGGTGACCTGCAGGTCCCGGAGCTTTTCCACGATTTTTCCCCCGTATTCGTGGGGGTGGGGCGGCTCTTCCTGGTCGTAGCAGATGCCGAGGCCGCCGCCCAGGTCCAGGTAGCGGATATCAATCCCCAGGTCCTTAAGCCGGGTGATCAGCACCTTCAGACGGTCCAGGGCCTGCAGGAAAGGCGAGACTTCGGTGATTTGGGAGCCGATGTGGCAGGCCACCCCCAACACTTCCAGGTGGGGCAGCTCCCGGGCCCGGCGGTAGTCCTCCAGGGCGCGCTCAATATTGATGCCGAACTTGTTCTTCTTCAGGCCCGTGGAGATGTAGGGGTGGGTCTGGGGATCGATGTCCGGATTGATACGCAGAGCCACCGGCGCTTTGAGGCCCAAGCGTCCGGCGATGCGGTTGATGGCCTCCAACTCCTGGGGAGACTCCAGGTTAAAGAGTAAAATCCCGGCCTTGAGCGCGGCCCGGATCTCTTCGGGACGCTTGCCCACCCCGGAGTAGACGATTTTCCGCGGGTTGACCCCGGCGGCCAGTGCGCGGTGCAGTTCGCCCCCGGAGACGATGTCCGCCCCTCCCCCCCGGCGGGCCAGGAGCCTTAAGATGGCCAGGTTGCTGTTGGCCTTGACCGCGAAGCAGATCTGGTGGGGGAAGCCGTGGAACGCGGCGTCAAACACCTGGTAATGGTGGCTCAGGGTGGCGGAGCTGTAAAGGTAAAAGGGAGTCCCCACCTTGGCCGCAACCGCGCTTACCGGCACCCCTTCGCAATAGAGTTCATTGTTCTGGTAGTGGAAATGATGCATGCAGTGATCCTTGGAGAAACAGTAGGGTGGCGTCCTAAGCACCATCAATGGCGCGCAGGGCGCGCCCTACACCTTATATTCTTTTAGCCTACAACTTAATAGCTGATCCCCGCCTCCTCCGACGGGATGCTCTCGTTGGCCCGGCGGGAATTGTCCACCGCGGTGGCGTAGTAATAATAAATCCGGCCCCTATGCGCCTGCTCATCCAGAAAAGCCGGCCGGGTCAGGAGTTTGGGGGTCAGGAGGATGAATTTAACCTCTCCTTCCTGGCGCCGGTAGATGCGGTAACCCGCCACATCCGGGGCGGAGCTGGGGTCCCACCTGAGCTCCACGCCGTTTTCCCCGGCCACGGCCACCAGGTTGAGCACCGGCGGCGGCGGCGTGCGCTTCTCGGGCATGGCCGTGCGGCTGGGGGAATCTATACTCTCCAGCAGATCTGGCCCGATACGGCGCACGGCCCGCACTTTATAGGTATACTCCACGTCATTGAGGACCGCGACATCCTGGAAAGCAGGAACGGTAACCGGCTCCGGCTTCAGCAGCAGCCACGCTCCCTCTCCGGCATGCCGGTAAACCCGGTAGCCCACCAGGTCCTGCACCGGGCGGCCGTCTTGCTGCTGCGTGACCGGCGGCCAGGCGAGGCGGACGATGCGGTCCCCGGGAGCGGCTTTCAGGTCCTGGGGCGCCCGAGGCGGCGGGCCCCAGGCGTGGCTCAGCGTCCGGGACCAGGCTCCCGGATAGCCTGCCTGGTCATAAGCCGCCACCCGGTAATAATAGCGTTTCTCCGGGACCAGGTTCCGGTCTTGGTAGATCGCCGATTCCCCCCGGACTTCTCCCATCCGGGGATAGGCCAGGTCGATGTCCGCCACCAGGGCAAATTCCTCGGGATAAGGCAAGGCCGGCTCCAGCCCCTTCAATTCGGCTCGCAGCACCCGGAAACCCTGGATCTGGGTCAGGGGCTGCCCCAGGAGGTTTTCCCGGGGGAAGAGCCAGTTCAACACCAGGGCGTCCCCTTCCTGGGTCAGGCGAAAGTCCCGGACCGCCGCGGGCAACACGGCATCCGGGGGGATGGGCGCCAGTTTCTTGCCGCAGCCTGCCAGGAGCAAGAGCCCCAGGAGGAAAAGAAAAAGAGTTGAGAGGAGGGCCGGGGGAATAGTATTCCCCCGCCCTCCCCTCAAACTCCCCTCCCAACCCCCTTTTAGGGGTTGGGGGAGGGAGCCTGAGGGAGGATGGAACGTGGGCCCGCGGCCCCTGGCCCCCTTCCTCAGAATTATTGCCTTTCTCATAGCTCCAATTCCTTCTCCACCCGGGCCAGGGCCTCGGCCACCCGCGCCGGTGCGGTGCCCCCCGGGGAGGTGCGCCGGGCCACGGAATTCTCGATCTTGAGCCAATCAAACAGGTCCGCGTCCGCCTGGGGCGCGAACCGGCGGATTTCTTCCAGGGTCAAATCCCAGAGCTCTTTCTTTTGGGTTTCGGCATAGCGCACGGTCTGCCCCACTTGCTCGTGCGCGGTGCGGAAGGGTATCCCTTTGGCGGCCAGGTAATCCGCCATGTCGGTGGCCGTGAGAAAGCCGCCGTGCAGGGCCGCGGCCATCCGTTCGGGCCGAATCCGAAGTTGGCCCAGCAGACCGGTCATCACCCGCACTGCGCCTTTGACCGTATCCAGGCTATCAAACACGGGCTCCTTGTCCTCCTGCAAATCCCGGTTATAGGCCAGAGGCAGGCCCTTACAAGTCATGAGCAGCCCCAGCAGGTGGCCGCAGACCCGGCCGCATTTACCCCGCACCAGTTCCGGCACGTCCGGGTTCTTTTTCTGGGGCATGATGGAGGAGCCGGTGGCGTAGGCATCCGGCAGATCCACAAAACCGAACTCTGCGCCGGACCAGATGATCAGTTCTTCGGCCAGGCGGCTCAAATGGACCATAATGATACTGGAGTTGGCGAGAAACTCCAGCAAAAAATCCCGGTCGCTCACCGCGTCTAGGCTGTTGCGGAAAACCTCCGGGAACCCCACCTGGGTGGCAGTAAATTGGGGGTCGATGGGGAAAGTGGTGCCCGCCAGGGCCGCGGCCCCCAAGGGTGAGACCCGGATGCGGGCCAGGGACTCGGTCAGGCGCGCCTGATCCCGGCGCCACATCTCGTCATAAGCCAGCAGGTGGTG
>JAKAGH010000345.1 GCA_021817645.1 Deltaproteobacteria bacterium | reverse complement strand
TGGACATGACCACGGCCAAGCCAAACACAAAGGTCAATGAGTAAAAAAAAGCCTGTTTTTTATTGCCCCCGGCGTAGCCACCCACGAAGCCGATGACCAAAGGAATACTCGCCAGGATGCAGGGACTGGCGGTGGCCACCACTCCGCCCAGATAGCTGGCTCCGTATGCCAGGATGGGGCGGGTCTGCATGACCTGCCCCAGGGTTTCGCTCCAAGCCATGAATGGCCTCCTCAGTTAGCGGATGAACTTCAATTCCGTCAGTTTCTTGAGAACTTCTTCCTTGGACAAGGCGCCCAGATGTCGATCCACTTCTTTGCCTTCGGCATTCAGGAACACCTGGGTGGGAATGGCTACGATCTTGTATTGCTCAAAGAGAGGTTTTTCCTCGTCCACATAGACCATGCGAAACTCCACCTGATCGCCATGGCTGGTTTTCAATGCCGCCATGACCTCTTTCATCTCTCTGCAGGGGATGCAGTACTTGGCGCCGAATTCATAGAGCGCCGGCTTGCCTTTGGCCGGAGTCGAACCTTGCGCCTGGATAGGCAGAGCCTGCCAGACCACCAGAAAACCTACTACCAGGCCAAACAAACCCATCAAAGTTCCACGTAAAAATTTCATTGGTATCCTTCCTTAGTGCCGTGATTGAAGCCAGAGCCGCGCTGGCTTAATAACCGGTTATCCGGATTACTAATTATTAAACCGTTATAGAAGACTTATCCGGCGCGGCCCGAAAAACTTTTCTCCTGAAACCGTAATTTTTTTATCAATCATCCCCGGCATCACCGGGACGCCGGCGGGATCAAGAGCACCGGGCACGCCGCCAGGCGGGAAACATTATGGGCGACACTGCCTAGAAAAAGCTCCTTGATAAACCCCTTCCCCTGGGTCCCCATGACAATTAAGGAAATATCCTGGGATTCCAGGACCTGGAGAATGGCAGGGATGGGGTGTCCAGGGTCGAAGAGGTCATGGACCACCGGAACCCCGGCTTTCGAGAGGCGCTGCTTCCATTGCCCCAGCAGGTCCCGGGCCGCCCCTTCGGCGATCTCCTGGTAGCCTTCGAGGTATTTTTCGTGTCCGGGCACGTCCAGGGCGCTGAGCAGGGATACCTGGCCGATGCCTCTGGTCGCCAATTTCTCTAGAAATTCACCGGCCCGCACCCCGATTTCGGAAAAATCGGTGGGGAAGAGGATATGGCGCAACAGTGAGCCGCAATGCAGGGGGCAGCGGTCCTCTCCCTGGTTCTCCTTTTTCAGCCGCACGTTGATTAGCAGGGTGGGGTACTTGGCATGGTGGAGCACTGCGCAGGTAAAGCACCCCAACACCGCCTCCCGCCATAGGGCAGTACCGTGGGAGCCTACCACAATCAGATCGGCGCCATAGTGACAGGCGATGTCGTTCAAGGAATACGCCGGCAAGCCGATGGGCATCTCCACTTCCACCTGCAATCCCTGGTCTTCCAGTTGCCTTCGTAGCGCCTCCAGCTTGGGCCGGACATCCGCCCGGAGCATTTCTTCCAGGCCCACCAGAAACTTGGCCACGATGACGTTGGTCAGGATCACCCGGGAACACCCCAGGGCCTTGAATTCCCCGGCGCAGGCCACAATTTCCCCCCAGGCGGGTGAGAGGTCGGTGGCCAGCACAATAGTCTTAAACATGAGCATATCTCTTATATTTCATGAGGCTTCTTTCTCCCCCGGATTAATCAGCCCGAAGGGGAGGATTGGCATGGGCGCAAGTAGGACAGACATATAAGTCCTGATCCCCGCGCCGCCCCTTCAGAAGAGTGGCTTTAGTCGCCTCGATGCCACAATCAACACAGCATAAGGGAGTGAAATATTTCTGTCTGAACTTTAAGGCCACGCCCACCAGGCTGATAAGCACCGGGACCTCCACCAGGGGACCGATGACCGCGGCGAAGGCCTCTCCCGACTGCAAGCCGAAGACCGCTACGGCCACCGCGATGGCCAGTTCAAAGTTGTTGCTGGCGGCAGTAAAGGACAGGGTGGCGGAAATACGATACCCGGCCCCGGCCTTGGCCGACATGAAGAAAGTGACAAAGAACATGACGAAGAAATAGATGGATAGGGGGATGGCGATGCGCACCACGTCCAGGGGGAGCTGGACGATATACTCGCCCTTAAGGGAAAACATCACGGCGATGGTGAACAAAAGGGCTATAAGGGTGATGGGGCTGATTTTAGGCATGAATTTTTCTTCATACCACTTAATCCCTTTGCGCTTGACCAGGAAGAAACGGGTGAACATGCCGCCGAAGAAGGGGATGCCCAGGTAGATCATCACGCTTTCCGCCACCTGGAGGATGGTGACCTTGACTTCCAGGCCCGAGGCGATCCCCAGCCAGGCGGGCAGCACCGTGACAAAAATATAGGCGTAGACGGAGAAAAAGAGCATTTGGAAGATGGAGTTGAAGGCCACCAGCCCGGCGCAATATTCCGTGTCGCCCTGGGCCAGGTCGTTCCAGACGATGACCATGGCGATGCAGCGGGCCAGCCCGATAATGATCAGGCCCACCATGTACTCCGGATAGCCGCTGAGAAAGGTGATGGCCAGCAGGAACATGAGGATGGGGCCGATTACCCAGTTTTGGATTAAGGAGAGGGCCAGGACCTTGAAGTTCTTAAAAACCTGGGGCAGTTCCTCATAGCGTACCTTGGCCAGGGGCGGGTACATCATCAGAATCAAGCCGATGGCGATGGGAATGTTGGTGGTGCCCACCTGAAAATAGGTTAATGCCTTGGTAAAATTGGGTACTAGATAGCCCAACGCGACCCCGGCAGCCATGGTCAAAAAAATCCACAGGGTCAGGAAGCGCTCCACAAAACCCAGACGTTTGGCAACAGTGGCGGCCATAAGTGCTCCTATCTCTTTGATAACCGTATAATCGCTTTATTAAATATTATCAGCCAAAAAAATTTTAGGGTTTGGGAAGCCTTTGCGGTGCCATCGGATCGGCAGGCAACCGCCCGGCACAATCGGACTGACGTTTGGCTTCCAGGCAACGTTCCAGATGCCTGCGCAGTGCTTGGGCTGCGGGCAGAGGCGCCAATATTTCCTTTAATATTTTGAGCAGTTTCTCCCCATTGCTGCCGGCAGCGACCGATAAGCGGTAATTCATCCACAGCCCTTCCCGGCGGTCAGTGACCCAGCCCAGGTGATAGAGATAACGCAGGTGCCGGGAGGCCTTGGACTGGGTGATGCCTAAGACGTCAATAATATCGCAAACACAGAGCTCGTCAGCCCCGGACAAAAGCCAGAGAATTTTCAGACGGGTTTCATCCGCCAATGATTTGAATAATCTGGCCTCTGTTTTCATATTATCTCTATTTATCCGGTTAACCGCTTAAATCAAACTAAAAAAAATTTTACCATGCGATTAGTTATA
>JAKAGH010000344.1 GCA_021817645.1 Deltaproteobacteria bacterium | reverse complement strand
GATCGAACTCGCCCCGGGACGGGAGCCCACGCCCCGGCATCTTCAAGAGATCGTGGCCGCCATCAAAAAATATAGCATCCGGGTGGTCTTCGCCGAGCCGCAGTTGAATCCCCGGGTGGCGGAAGTGATTGCCCGGGAAGCCGGGGTCAAAGTCCTGTTCCTGGACCCCATGGGAGGCAGGCCCCCTTACGGCAATGATTATCTGCAGCTGATGCGCTATAATCTGGGCATTATGGAAGAAGCCATGAAATGAGGGGGCCATGGCAGAAGTAGCGATAAACATTCACGACCTGTGGGTCTCCTATAACGGCACCGCGGCGCTGGAGGAGGTCAATTTAGAGATCGAGACCGGCAAGTACGTGGGCGTTCTGGGTCCCAACGGCGCAGGCAAAAGCACCCTGCTGAAGGTGATCCTGGGCCTGATTGCGCCCACCCGGGGCCAGGTCCGGGTCTTTGGGGAAATCCCCCAAAAGCTGCGGCGGCGGGGGGAGGTGGTGGGCTATCTCCCCCAGCGGCCCCTGGGGAATCCCCACTTCCCGGTGTCGGTGCTGGACGTGGTGCTCATGGGCCGCTACGGCCGGGTGGGGCTGCTGCGCCAGCCCGGGTCCCATGATCGGGAGATTGCCCTGCTAAATCTGGAGCGGGTGGGCATCCCCCACCTGGCTGCGCGGGCCATCGGCGAAATCTCCGGAGGGGAACAGCAGCGGGTTTTTATCGCCCGGGCCTTGTGCGTGGAGCCCCGGCTGCTGGTATTGGACGAACCCACGGTCTCTCTGGACGCCTGCGCCCAGGACGACCTGTACGAATTGGTCCACCGGCTCAAAGAGGAGATGAGCCTCACCGTGCTCATGGTCTCTCACGACATCGGCGGCGTTGCCCGCCACGTGGACGACATCGTCTGCATCAACCGCCGCATCCACGTGCATCAGGCCCCTCCCATCGGCCGCCTGCCCCTGGAGAGCGCGTTCGGCTGCAGCGTAGAATATCTTTTCCATGGGGAGATTCCCCACCGGGTAGTGAAGGTGCACGATGATTGAACTGCTTTCCATGGGCTTCCTGCAACGGGCGCTGCTGGCGGGGATCATGGTCAGCCTGCTGTGCGGCGTGCTTTCCGTCTTTGTGATCCTGCGGCGTATGGCCTTCATCGGCGTGGGTATCTCCCATTCCGCGTTCGGCGGGGTGGCCCTGGGCTTTCTCCTGGCCGTTGATCCCCTGTGGACCGGCGTCGGCTTTTCGGTGCTGGTAGCCTTGGCTATTGAGTGGGCCCAAACCCACAGCCGGGTGGAGGAAGATACCGCCATCGGCATCTTTTTCGCGGCCTCCATGGCCCTGGGACTGGTTTTTCTCCACCTCTCCCGCACCTATAACGTGGACGTTTTCGGCTTTCTCTTCGGCAACATCCTGGCCATCGGCCAAAAGCAAGTGGTGGAAATATTGGTCGTCACCGTCGCGGTCCTGGCCGTCATCCTCGCATTTTATAAAGAACTGGTCTTTTTGAGTTTTGACGAAGAGATGGCCTGGGTCAGCGGGGTGCCGGTGAGGACTTTGCGCTATTTGTTTCTGATCATGCTGGCCCTGGTGGTCATTATCTCCATCTACCTGGTGGGCATCGTCCTGGTTTCGGCCCTGCTGGTCATCCCCGGGGCCACGGCCCAGAACCTGACCGGACATATCCGCAGCATGATCCTGGCCTCCACCGCGGTAGCTGCAGGCTGCGTCGCCGGGGGGCTCTGGCTCTCCTGCCTCCTGGACTTTCCTTCCGGCGCCACCATCGTCCTGCTGCTGGCCGGCCTCTATCTTTTGACGACCGGCGTTCCCTGGGTGCGTTCCCGCCTGGGGAGAGCTTGAGCCGGGCCTTTTGCTCCCGCTCCTATTGTCAACGCCAGTCGCAATGATTAATTTTTTATAAAATTTGCAGTCCCGCTCAAAGTTCAGAAGGAGGAAACCGTGAAATACCGTGCACCGTTAGCCTTAATGGCTTTCCTTTTGCTGCTCGTCTGGGGGTGCGGAGAATCGGCGCCAAAAGCCAAGGCCACCCTGGTCAACGCCCAGGGCCAGAAGGTAGGCGAGGCCCAATTGGAAGATACCGGCCAAGGAGTGAAGATCACCCTCAAGGTCGAAAACCTGCCGCCGGGACCCCATGCCTTTCATATTCATGAAAAAGGGCTGTGCGATCCCCCGGATTTTATGACCGCGGGGGGCCACTTTAATCCCTTCCATAAACAGCATGGCATGAAAAATCCGGCAGGGCCCCACGCCGGCGACCTTCCCAACCTGGTGGTCGGGGCTGACGGCAAGGAAACCTTGGAGGCCATTGCCTCCCGGGTAACCCTGAAGCCGGGGCAGAATTCCCTGTTCCAACCCGGAGGCACCTCTCTGGTAATCCATGCCGGGCCTGATGATTACACGACCGATCCCGCGGGCAACGCCGGGGCGAGAATCGCTTGCGGGGTTATTACCAAGCAATAGACCTGGGTAATCGCTCTAGAGCAGTTGGCTCACCCCTAAATTATGGAAAATCGTGAGGCGGGCGTCTCGCCCGCCTCGGCAATCCGCAGAGGCTGGAAAGCCTGTGCTACCATTTTAAATATTTTTGCGTCTTGCTTTGCGCCTTTGCGTCTTTGCGTGAGGCCAATTTTTTAGAAAAGCCCCATGACAAAGCAGCCGCCGACACCCCGGGAAAGCGCCACCACCTCCCGCCAAGCCATCAGAGAGTTGCTTCTGGCGGAGCCCCTGTCCGCGCTGGAAATCTCCCAACTCCTGTCGCTGCCGGAAAAGGAAGTCCTGTCCCACCTGGAGCACATTGCCCGGGCCCCCGGCCCGAGTTGCCATTTTCAGATGACTCCGGCAGCCTGCAAACACTGCGGCTTTAGCTTTAGAAAGCGGGAGCGCCTCACTACCCCCTCCCGTTGCCCCATCTGCCGGGGAGAATCCATCCGCCGCCCGCGCTTTGCGTTGGGAAAGCAGAAATAAAAGATTCACCACGAAGACACAAAGGGCACAAAGTACACCAAGAAAAAAAATGAAGTCCGGCGGTTACGCCGGACTTCATTTACATTTTCCTTTGCGCCTCTCTGTGTCTTCGTGTCTTGGTGGTAAATCCTCCTTATTCCACCGTTACGCTCTTTGCCAGGTTGCGGGGCTGGTCCACGTCGGTGCCCCGGAGATCGGCGATATGGTAAGCCAGCATTTGCAGGGGCACCACCAGGACGATGGGAGAGAGTTCCAGGGGCACGGCGGGCACGGTAATGACACTCTCCACCCGGTCCCGCACCTGCTGGTTGTCGGCTTCGGTGAGGGCAATGATGCGGCCGCCCCGGGCCGCCACTTCCTCGATATTGCCCTGGATCTTCTCCAGGACCGGGCTGCGGCTGGCCAGCACCACCACCGGCATTTTCTCATCGATCAGGGCGATGGGGC
>JAKAGH010000343.1 GCA_021817645.1 Deltaproteobacteria bacterium | reverse complement strand
TGGAAAAGGCCCTGTATCTGGCCGTGGACCACCTGGAAGCATTCGAACGGGTGCTGGACTTCGCCACCGAGATCGTTAGCCGTTTCGGGGCCGCCCAGGTGGAGGCCGGCGCCCATCTCCCCATCGTTTTTGAACCCTCCGGCTCGCCGGCCGTGGTGCCGCCCCAATTTTTCCGGGAAATTCTCGCGCCCCGCCTTACCCGCCTCTTTGCCGGGTTGAAAAAAGCCGGGGCAGTCTGCAACTGGCTGCATATCGCCGGTCCCACTGCTCCCATCCTGCCGCTTTATCCCGGACTGGGAGTCGATATTGCCAATTTCGACTACGAGGTCGACCCGCAGGCGGCCCAGAAGGCGCTGCCGCAGACCTGCCTCGACGGCAACCTGAAATCGCTGTCCTTTGTCCACGGCTCACCGGCAGAGATAGAACAGCGCTCCCGGGAGCTGCTGGAGCTGTTCCGTCCCCGCCGCGGCTTTATCCTGTCTTCGGGTTGCGAGATTCCGCCGGAATCCAGGCCGGAGAATGTGGCCGCCATGGTGGCCGCGGCGCGTTCCCAGGGTTGAGAGCGTGCCTCAGCTCTTGGTGCTGATCCGCGCAGAGGAACATCGCCTCTCTTTTAAGACCGGGCCTTCGGTCCGGGATATCCTGGAGGAGGCAGGCCGGCAAGCGCGCACTGCTTGCCGGGGGCACGGCGCCTGCGGCCTCTGCGAGATCCGGGTGCTGGCCGGGGAACCCCCCGAGCCGACCCTCAGCGAACGTCTCCATATCTCCCCGGAGCGGCTGGCCCAGGGGGTGCGCCTGGCCTGCCAGGTGCACCCCTCCGGGGACCTGCACCTGGAGGTCCTCCAGCCAGCTGCGCCCACCAAATGGCAAAGCCTCCCTTGCGAAGCTTTCCCGGCCTCCGCCTGGCCGGGTAACGGGCCACGACCGGTAATACTGCCGGATGTCAAGGAGCCCCTGGGGGTAGGGGTGGACTTGGGTACGACCAACATTCGCCTGGCGCTCCTGGAACTCAAGGATGGCCAGTGTCTGGCTCAACGCCGGGGACGCAATCCCCAGGTGAGCTGCGGCGCCGATGTGCTGACCCGGCTGGTGGCGGCGGCTGAATCCCCGGAAGCGGCCAGAAGTTTGGGAGATTTGGCAGCCGCGGCTATTGGCGAAGGGCTGGACGACCTGTCCCGCCGGGAAGGCATCGATCTGCGCCGGGTGGCGCTCCTGGCGGTGGTGGGCAATACTCCCATGCTGGCGCTGTTGGCGGAGAAAAACCAGGACCGGCTGCTGCAGCCGCAATATTGGCAGAGCCCCATCGATTGCCGGCCTGAAAGCGCGGCCCGCTGGGTCGAAGCCTGGTCCCTTCACCCCCGGGCCGAAGTGCGGTTGATCCAGCCCCTGGCCGGGTTCGTGGGCTCCGACCTGCTGGCCGGCCTGGTGGCCACGCGCTTTGGAGCCGGACCGGCGCCGGCGCTGTTCATTGATTTCGGGACCAATTCCGAGATCGCCCTCTGGGACGGATCGGAACTCTGGGTGACCTCCGCCGCGGGCGGACCCGCGTTCGAACTCTGGGGGCTGTCCCACGGCCTGCCTGCGGAGCCCGGAGCGGTCTATCGGGTTGACCGGGGGCCGGAGGGCGCCCTGCACTTTCAAGTGATCGGCGGCGAGGAGCCCCGGGGATTTTGCGGCTCGGGCCTGGTAGATCTCATCACCCGTCTCCTGGAGACCAACCGGTTGTCCCGCACCGGGAAGTTCCCGGCGGGATCGGCTGCAGCCTGGCGGGCGGACCTGCCCACAGGCGCGTCCCTGGGTTTGACCATGGAGGATGTGGATAATTTGCAGCGGGCCAAAGCGGCCATCGGCACCGGGGTGATGGTCCTGGCCCGGCACGCCGGGGTCAAACTGGCCCAAGTGCAACGGGTCTGTGTCGCCGGGGAGTTCGGCCGCTTTCTCGATATCGCCGCGGCGCAAGCCATCGGCCTCCTGCCGGCGCTGCCCGCGGACCGGGTGGAACTGATCAGCGATGCCGCGCTGCGGGGTTGCAGCGACCTCATTCTCGCCCCGGCCGCAGCAGACTATCTGTCCAGGATGCGAACCACTGCCAAACTGGTTAATCTGGCCCTCACCCCGGACTTTGAAGAAATATTTCTCGCCAATCTCTACCTCGAACCCCTGCACGAGGAATAAAGAATGGGCCGCTTGTCTTTCTCCCAGACGGATCAGCTGCAAGCACTGGTGAAGGCGTACCAGTATCTCGCCGGGTTAATTTCGGACCGGGAGGTCTGGGCGGAACTGGAAAAGGTGCTGACTCACTACTTCAAAGCGGACCTGGTGGCCTTCCTGGGGCGGCGTCCGGATGGGGAAATTGTCCTGCACCATCTCAGCCACCTGGAGCAGTTCACCCGGGAGCAGGTTTTACGGGAGAGCGCGACTATCGTGGCCGAGGTCCTGGAAAGCGGCTTTCTGGCCACGGAGATGCTGCACTTGCCCCAGCCCTACGCCGTGGCCTTTCTCCCCATTTCCGAACGCAAGCAAGCAACCAGCGTCATGCTGGTGGGGCATCGCCGGGCCGAACTGCTGCCCCGTTCTTTGCTGGACATCTACCTGGCCCTGGCCGGCCTGTGCGGCACCACCCTGGAAAGGCTGTCCTCGGAGCGCCGGGTGCGGCGCATGACCGAGAAGGTGCCGGAGATGCTCTTCGAACTGCTGGTCTACCCTGACGGCACCCTGCAGTTCACCTACGTCAGCAGGCAATCCCGGGCCATCTTTTTTCAGCCGCCGGAGGCCTTGCTGGATAATCCCAATTTGATCTTCAACCCCATGCACCCTGAGGATCGAGCCGGGTTCCTGGCGGCCCTGACCCAAGTCTCCGCCGAGGGCACCCACCTCTCCAGGGAATTTCGCCGCCTCGCACCCTCCGGCGAGGAGGGTTACATTCTATTTCATGCCCTCTCCAGTCAGCAAGAAAACGGCGTCGTGGTTTGGGACGGCGCGTTTCTGGACATCACCCGGCGTAAGCAGGGCGAGGCCGTGCTTAAGGAAAGCGAAGAACGCTATCGGGCCGTGGTGGAATCCGCCACCGAAGCCATTATTTCGGCCAGCAGCAGGGGGAAGATCGTCTCCTGGAACCGGGGGGCCCAAACCACTTTCGGCTATAGTGAAGAGGAAGTATTGGGCCGGCCGCTGACCCTCCTGATGCCGCCGCGCTATCTCACCTCCCATGAAACATCCATGGCGCGGCTGCGTGCCTCAGGCGCTTCCACCCTGATGGGGCAAACCGTCGAGATGGAGGGATTGAGGAAGGATGGCAGCGAATTCCCCCTGGAACTTTCCCTCTCGGCTTGGGAGGCAGGCAAAGAAAGATTCTATACCGCCATCATCCGGGACCTCACCGCGCGCAAACTGGCGGAGGCCGAGGTCAAGCGTCTGCGCCAGCAAAAT
>JAKAGH010000342.1 GCA_021817645.1 Deltaproteobacteria bacterium | reverse complement strand
TCACGCCGTCAACACCGGTTCAATCCGGTTGGGGACGCCAGAAAAAAAAAGGGGTTAGCTCACCTGGGCTAACCCCTCTGGTTATTTTCCGCCCTTCCCGCCGCCCGGCCGCTGCAAATACACCATCAGCACGGCCAGGGCGGCAGGGGTTATTCCGGAGATACGGGCCGCCTGGCCCAGGGACAGGGGCCGCACCTGTTTCAGTTTTTCCCGGACTTCCAGAGACAGGCCTGGCACCGCGTCATAGTCAAAGTCTTCCGGGATGCGCTTCTTTTCTCCCTGGGCGAACTTCCGGGCCGCTTCTTCCTGGCGCTGGATGTAGCCCTCGTATTTGTGCTTGATCTCCAATTGCTCCACCACCGGCGGCGGCACTGGCGGCTCTTCCCCGGAGAGGCGGTAGAGGGTGGCCAGGTCCAACTGGGGCCGCTTCACCAGGTGCAGGATGGGGGCCGGCTCTTTTAAGGGCGTGGTCCCCTGCGCGGCCAGTTCCCGGTTGACCTCAGGCGTCGGATAGAGCCGGCGTCCCGCCAGGCGGGCCTCCTCCTCGGCCAGGAGGCGTTTTTTGGCCCACAGGCGCTCCACTGCGTCCTGATCCACCAGGCCCAATTCATGGCCCCATTCCATCAGCCTGAGATCGGCGTTGTCCTCTCTGAGCAGGAGGCGGTATTCCGCCCGGGAGGTGAAGAGGCGGTAGGGTTCCCGGGTGCCCCGGGTCACCAGGTCGTCCACCAGCACCGCCATATAGGCCTGGGAGCGGTCCGGCAGGAAGGGGGGGCGCCCCAGAACCTGGCAGGCGGCGTTGATCCCGGCCCAGAGGCCCTGACCCGCGGCCTCCTCATAGCCGGAGGTGCCGTTGATCTGCCCGGCCAGGAAGAGCCCCCTGATCAACTTGGTCTCCAGGGTGGGCTTGAGCTGCATGGGGTCCACGTAATCGTATTCGATGGCGTAGGCCGGCCGCATGACCTCTGCGGCCTCCAGCCCGGGGACGCTGCGGAACAGCTCCAGCTGCACCTCCACGGGCAGGCAATTGCCCAGGCCTTTGGCGTAAATTTCCGCGGTGTCCCGGCCCTCGGGCTCCAGGGTCACCTGGTGGCTGGTCTTCTCCGGAAACCGCATCACCTTGTCTTCGAGAGACGGGCAATAACGGGCGCTGACTCCTTTGATCACCCCGCTGTACAAGGGTGACAGATGGATATGCTCTTGCACCCAGCGATGGGTGGCCCCGGTGGTGTGGGTGATAAAACAGGGCAGTTGGGTGGCGGTAATGCCCGGGGTGCGCCAGGAAAACGGCCGGGGCGCGGGGTCCCCCTCCAGGCGGCTCATGGACCCGAAATCGATGCTCCCGGCCCGCAGCCGCGGGGGGGTGCCGGTCTTCAGGCGGCCCATATGGAAGCCCAATTCCTTGAGGTGAGAGGCCAGGGCGGTGGCCGCGAACTCCCCGGCCCGCCCGGCCTGGATCTGCACGGGGCCGATATGGATGAGGCCGTTTAAAAAGGTGCCGGTGGTGATCAGCACCGCCCGGGCCCGGTAAGTCAGGCCCAGGGTCTCCACCACCCCGGTCACCCGGCCGTCTGCCACCAGCAGGCGCTCCACCATGGCCTCCCGCAGATGGATGCGGCTGTCTTTTTCCAACAGGGATTTCATGGCCAGGCGATAGGCCTGCTTGTCGCACTGGATGCGGGTGCCCCTGACCGCCGGACCCTTGGAGAGATTGAGGGTGCGATACTGGATGCCGGTTAAATCCGCCAGGTACCCCATGACGCCCCCCAGGGCGTCGATCTCTTTCACCACATGGCCTTTGGCCAGACCGCCCACCGCGGGGTTGCAGGCCATCTGGGCGATGGTGTCCAGATTGAGGTTGAACATCAGGACGGAGAGCCCCATGCGGGCTGCGGCCAGAGCCCCTTCGCAGCCGGCATGGCCGGCCCCGACGACGATCAGATCATATTCTTGCGGATAAAAAGCCATGGCAGGAATATCAAAATCAGGGTTGATTATGGGCGAATGGTGATTATCTTAAACGGTCGTCAGCGCCAATCCAGACCCGAGGAGTAAACTATGGTTCTTCCAGTTCACGGCCGAGACCCCGAAAAAATGAAGCACCGGACTTATAAAACTTTGGACCCGGCAGGAGAAATCGCCGTGGTGCAACGCCCTGAGGGCGTGCTCAAGGTCTTGCTCTACACCGGTAGCGGCGAAAAGAAAAAACAGCATCATGAATTTACCTTGGATCGCCAGGCTGCGTTCGACTTTGCCATGGAAATGCTGCAACACGCCTACCGGGTGGGCGAAGAGCAGTAATGAGTAAGCGGTAAGCAGTAAGGCCTGGGCGTTTGGGCCATCCTAAACAGGAAAAATCGTGGGGCGGGCGTCTCGCCCGCCTCGTTTTTTCGCACCAAGTAACCGGAACTTGGGCCGAAAGGTCTGGGTTCTTAACCGCTCACTGCTTACTGCTTCCTTCTATCTGTCCCATTCCACTTCTCTCACCAGTTCGATAAATTCCGGGGATTCGCCGTAGTCCTTCATGGCCTGCTGGTAATCCAGCCAGGTCTGCCAGACCTTGAGCCATTCCTTGTTGTGCCAATAGTAAGGGCTTTGCGCCTCAGTGCCCTGGAGGCGCACGAACTCCTCGTATTCCGCCTGGCAGGAGGCGCACAGCCGGTAGGGGCCTTTAAAGCGCTGGTACATTTCCTGGGTATCGAACTGCACGCTGCACTTGGCGCAGCGGGCCAGGCAGCGGGTGCACTGGATGGTTTTGCGCACCGCCTCCAGCTTCTTGGCCTTGTCCACCTTGGCCTTTTTCTTCTGCTCCAGCTTGAGCCGGTCTTCTATATCGATAACTTTGGACATGCTGACCTCGGTTAGGGTCCAAAAAAACGGTCAATATCTTATATATATAAGTTATCAAGCCCCGGGCATGCGGTCAATAGCTGGGCTTAATCTGCCGGCAGCCCAGGCTTTTGGCGGGGCGCAGTTTTGGGTGGCGATGGCTCCGAAGATTTGGGCTTTGTCACCCGGGACGGCGCCCGCTTGGCGGGAGCTGCCGGGACTGCTCGGAAAGGTTCCCTTTGCAGTTGGGGCAGTGCGGCTCCCGGCGGTTTCTTGGGAAGAGGTTTGGGCGCAATCATCTTGGTCCGGGGGCCGGCGGGTGCGCCACGGACAGGCTCCCTTTTGGGCTTGGGCGGCGCCGCTTTACCCGCTTCCTTTTTGCCAGG
Source organism: Deltaproteobacteria bacterium (assembly GCA_021817645.1). Taxonomy (GTDB): domain Bacteria; phylum Desulfobacterota; class Desulfobaccia; order Desulfobaccales; family 0-14-0-80-60-11; genus SURF-52. The sequence goes on along the minus strand of JAKAGH010000342.1, from coordinate 218 downwards.
TTTTTGCGGAGCTACCCGGAGCGGTTTAGTGGCCGCAGTAGGCGGTTTAACCACCGGCTTTGAGCTCTCCATCTTGGATTTTAGCGGCGGCGCAGACTGAGAGGAGCCCGGTGCCGCTCCTTTTCCCGGCAGGGGTTTTCCAGGTCGAGGCGGCGTTACCGGCAGTTTCCGGAGCAGTTCCGTGGGGGTTCTGGTACGGCCTACCTGGGCCGGGGTTA
>JAKAGH010000341.1 GCA_021817645.1 Deltaproteobacteria bacterium | reverse complement strand
GTCCGCATCTAATTGGTCTATCAGAGGTACTTTTCTTTATAGGACAGGGGGATGGGCAAGCCCCCCATCCTTGACAAGCAGGGCAAAATGATAATAAGATAAAACATTTAAATTGCCTGATCAAATTGGGGAAAGGCCAGCGTAATTAACTAGATGTAAGAGATGGGCAACGGCAGAGCCGGGGGATGGTTACGGCCCCCACGGGAGGGAGAAGAGATGAGGCAGGCAAGCGGGATGCGGTATCTGCTGGTACTGGCGGTAGTTTGTTCCATGGTGGCCTGTAACTCTTATGCCTACTATCCGGGCCGGAGCCAGACTGTGGCAACTCCTCCCGGAGAAGCGGCGGCCTCTGCGCCCCAGCCCACACCCACGCCGCCGCCGCCGGATCTGGCTCAGCAGGTCCAGGACCTGCAGGCCCGGGTGCAGCAGTTGGAGACCCGGCTGGCGGAAAAGGAAGGCCAGGGCTATGCCGCTCCCGCCAAACCCCGGCCGGTGGCGTCGCGCAGCCCCCGGGAAGTTGCCCCTCCCCCCGGTTACCCGCCTCCGGCTGCGGCCGCGGATTCGGTTTATGTGGAAGGTTACCGCCTCTATCAGAAAAAGAAATACCCCGCGGCCCGGGATAAGTTCGCCCAGTACCTGAAAAGTCAGCCGCATGGCTCGAAAGCCCCGGATGCCCGCTTCTATATGGCCTATAGCTTTGCCCATGAGGGCAAACATAAGGAAGCGGCCTCGGAATTCAGCAAGCTCGTAACCCAGCACCCCAAAAGCAACCTGGCCCCCGCGGCCTTAAAACAGCAGGCTCTGGCCTATAAGGCCGACAACCAGCCGAAGCTTTACCAAAGCACCTTAAAAAAGCTGGCGCAGGCTTATCCCAAGAGCCCGGAGGCCCAAGAGGCCCAGAAGTTACTCAAGGAAGGCGGCAGATAGTTTTATGTTGAAGTGGATCCGCAAATACTCCCGTTCCTGGTTCATCGCCCTGGCCATCGGCGCCATCGCCATTGTCTTTATTTTTTGGGGCGTGGGCGGCCTCAGATCCCCTCGTTTGCAGGAGGTGGCTTCGGTCAACGGCACCCCCATCCTGATGACCGCCTACATCAAGCAATATCAAGACACGGTGCGGCAGTACCAGGAGTTCTCCAAGGGGGAGCTGAACGAAGAGATGATCAAGGCCATGCGCCTCAAGGAGCAGGCCCTGAACCGGCTGGTCGATGAAACGCTGCTGCTGCAAGCCGCGGAGCGCCTGGGAATCCGGGTGAGCGACGCGGAACTGCAGGAGCAGATTCGCCATTACCCCTATTTCCAGGAAAACGGGCAGTTCAACGAGCGCCGCTATCAGATGATCCTGGCCAGGTCCCATTTGTCCCCCGCAGATTTTGAAAGCCAGGAGCGGCATCGCCTGTTGCTGCAAAAGATCATCCAAACCATCACCTCCTTTGCCAAGGTCTCGGACGCAGAGCTTAAAGAGATGTTCCGCATGGCCCGGGAGACCGTGGAGGTGCGTTACCTGGTGGTGACCCCGGAGCGCTTCCTGGCGGCGCAGCACCCCAGCGACGCCGAGATTGCCAAGTATTACCAGGAGCACCAGGATCAGTTTCGCACCCCGGAGCGGGCCAGGGTGAAATACCTGCTGTTTCGCACCAGCGATTTTCAGCAAAAAGCCCAGCCCACTTCCGCGGAAGTGACGGACTACATCAAGGACCATCCGGAGGAATTCACCCGGGCCCAGGTCATCCGGGTGCGGGAGCTGCTGTTGAAAGTTCCTCCCAAGTCCACGGCCGCAGAAAAGCGGCAGATTGAAAACCAGGCCCAGGCTTTATTACGCCAGGCCAGGATGGGCGCGGATTTTGTCCCCCTGGCCCAAAAGTTTTCCCAGGACCAGGCCACCAAGGACAAGGGCGGCGACCTGGGGGAAGTGAAACGGGGCCAACATCCACCAGAGTGGGACAAGGTGGCCTTTTCCTTGAAGAAGGACGAGGTGGGGCTGGCTGTAACCAGCCAGGGATTCCATCTCCTCAAGCTGGAAGAAATCAAGAAATCTGAAAACCTGCCGGAAACCGAAGCCCGGAGCCTGGCTTCCCAGCATCTGTTGGCGGACAAGAGCCGCCGTCTGGCCCAGGAGGCCGCGCAAAAGGCCCGGGGAGAAATGCTGAATACCCCCGTAGCCGAAGTGGCTAAAAAGTCCGGGGTGCAGGTCAGGGAGACCCCCCTGATCAGCTCGGTGGAGCCGCTGCCGGAGTTAGGGCCCCAACCCAACTTCAACCAGGTGGCCATGACCCTCAAACCCCAGGAAATCAGCAAAGTGGTGGAATTGAGCCTCGGGTTTGCCGTTTTGCAGGGCGTGGAGCATCAGGAGGCCCAGGTTCCCCCGTTGGAGAAGTGCAAAGACCAGGTGCGCCAGGCGGTGAGCCAGCAGCAGGCCAGAAACCAGGCCTCCCGGGAAGCGGCCAAGCTGTTGGAGCGCCTGCGGAAAGGGGAGCCGCTGACTAAAGTGGCGGCCCAGGCCGGCTTGCCTCTCCAGGATAGCGCTCCTTTCACCCGTTTCCAGGGTTTTTTGCAGCAACCCCAGGCCGAGGTTCTGACCAGCGCGGCCTTTCAGCTTTCCAGCCAGGACCCGTATCCGCCGCAACCGCTCTTCTTTCAGAATAAATATTACCTCCTGGCCTTTAAGGCCCGGAAGGCCCCCAACCCGGAAGAGTTTAAGAAGGAGCGGGATAAACTGCAAGCCGCGTAGCTGGAACATAAACGTTCGGTCATTTTTAGCTCCTGGCTGAGCGACGAACGTCAGCGGGCCAAAATCAAGATTTACGAGATACCTTGATAACTGCGTCTAAGATTCTTTAGGTGGAGAGGAAGGGCTCCTACGCCCTTCCGCCGCCCCGCCGAGGTGAGATCATGTGGAACTTTCTGATTGATACCCTGTCCGTAGCCTATGTCCAGTTAATGATTTTAGGGCTGTTTATCTGGTATTTTCTCGCCCACCGCCAGGACCCCCGTATGGTGGTTTCCCGGGTGGGTCTGATCCGCCTGTTTATCTTTTCGTTGATTTTTCTCTATTTCATTATGAGTTGGGCCAGCGGTATTCGTCCGGCCCTGGCGCAAGCTGCGGTCTTCGGGATGTTTGTCATTAATCTGATCTTGCTCTATCACTTAATCCTTTCCAGACTGGAAGGACCCTACCGGGAGGCCCTGGCCACGTATTGCGGAGACCCGGAAACCCTGGAAAATCTGGATGACATCTGGCGCACCGGCAAACGTTTTTATTACATGCGCCATTTTTTTACTTCGATCATGAGCGGGGAGTCTCCCACCCGTTATCTCCACGAAATCACGACCAGCCGTATCCGGGATGACGTGCAGAGTTGCCTGCGGCAACACGGCCTGACCCAGCAGTTTATCTCCATGAAGGGCATGATCGCCTATTTGGAGGGGCGCCTGGCCCAGGAG
>JAKAGH010000340.1 GCA_021817645.1 Deltaproteobacteria bacterium | reverse complement strand
CTTACTCTGGCCCGGATGGGGGCTAAGGAAGTGCCACTGGTTCTAAGTAAAGCTATGACTCTGGCGGGAAACGGTGGCGGTTGTAGTTTTGGAGAGCCTAAAGCGGATTGTTCAAATTAGAAGGATGGTACGAGGTTGAGATGCAACAGGAAGCAAAACATGCAATAAACATAATCGACAATCTCATAGAGACGCTCACCTCCAAGGCGGCCTCTTACGTCAAAGAAGTACAAGATCTTCTCAAAACCCAGAAGCCCCAGAAATATAATCCGGATAACCCTGAAGAAAAGAGAGCAAAGCCAATTTGGGTCCGCCTTAGAAAGAAGGATGGCTATGACACGTTCTCTATCGCCTGGAGCAGATTTAATTATTATCATCACGAAACCAGGCGCTCTTATTTTAAAGACATACCCAGGGGCAGAAGTTATTGCATTCCCTGGAAAAGGTTTATGCAAATCGTTCGCGGTTACCACCCCGAAATACAAAAGGAGCTGTGGGAGTATGAGAAAATCTTTGGCGAAATCAGACAATATCTGGCTTTTTTGAGCCAATCACGGGTCCCAATGGTGAATTTTCATAAAAAGGCTGCCAAGCCTATTGGGGAGAGTGAATAATTGTTTGGCCTTATCAAAAGAATATTCGGTCAAAATAGCGTCTCCACTCAACCACCTGCCGTACCCGAACGAGTCTCAAATACTTCTACGAGACGCTCGGTGCAAAATTACGTCTATCCCCCGGTAGCTGAGGGCATTCCCCGCTTCGCAGTAAGCGAAATTCTGGCCGAACATGCGGAACTGATCGAACGCCTCCGGGACCTCTCTGAAGATGAAGATGTATTTGACGAACGCTACTTGCCTGTGATCGAACGGTTCGCGACGTTCGTTTATCTGCTTCCGGCGAGTGAAGCGCACCACCATCGAGGCGCCGGGGGCTTGCTGCGTCATGGACTGGAGACGGCGAAATACATACTCCAGCAGGCTTACGACCGCCTTCATGGCATGGATATGTCCCCGCAAAAAAGGAAGGCTGCCAGAGAGCGGTGGCTGTTCGCCGGTTTCAGTGCCGCGATAAACCACGACATCGGAAAACCGGCTGCTGACATGCGGGTGTTTTCGGTATCAGGGAATGTTTGGGACCCATATGCATCGCCGCTGGCTCAGTGGTTTCATAACCTACCGCCTCAGGAAGACCGGCTGTTCATTACCTGGCGGCGAGAGGGCCAGGACCATCGCCGTATGACGATGAACCTGATTAACCACACTTTATTGCCAAATGATCTTTCCTACTTGCACGAAATTGAACCTACCCTGATGAACCAGATATACCAGGCTATTTTGGGAGAAAAAACCCCCCGCAATGACCTGGTGGAAATGCTGCAGGAAGCGGATAAAAAAAGTTTAACTCAAGACATTCAGAAATCTAACGTTCTGGCGGATCTCGGTCCGGAAGTCCGGCAGCCCCTGGCCCGGCATTTTGTGATGGCTATGAAGCGCCTGATCGATGAGGGAAGCTGGCGGCCAAACGAGCCCGGATCGACGCTATGGGTTATCGGGTCCGGGGTGTACCTGGTATTCCCTATAATGGCCACTGATATTTCGCAATTGCTCCATAAAGATGGCACTCCTGGCGTTCCCTCCAACGAGTATCTGCTGGCAGAAATACTTGAAGAAAACGGCTTGTTGGCCACAGCCCCCAACGGCAACCGCCTATGGCGGCTGTGGCCCTCGATGATTGATGCGGGTGAGGAAGGCCTTATGGCCCTAAGACTAAAGGACCCCAGATATGTAATGGACCTAATACCCCCAGCCGTATCAGGCGAAGTCCTGCCCGAAGGTGAGGAGCAACCCCTCCCCGACAATCAGAGTGAATCAGCCCCACCGCCTTCAGGAAAGGCCAAAGAAAAACCTAAACGGGGGATGAACCAGGAGGGAAAGAGAATATTCAATAATAGCTCTTCCCCCACTGGTAGGGGGGAATCAATACTATCGCCTGAACTCCCAGAAGCCCCCGTTTCTACATCCCCTGGTATTTTATCCGAACCTCCATCTCCCCATGACCTCCAGACGCTGGAAGGGCTTCAAGAGCATTTTGCGGGAGTTGGTCTTGGAGGTCAGGCTTTAATGAAGTTTGCTGCGGAAATTGTTGGTCGCACCAGGTGTGACGGACAGGATTTCAAGGCTGGTCCGCAAATGCTTCTTTCCTGGGGGAATCATAAATTCACTACTGAAGGTAACCTCCCCGAGGTCATCGAAAGTCTGGTCCGTGTTGGTTGGCTGGTGCTAAATGGGAGCCGCCGATACCATGAGGAGCCGGGTTTCGGCAAGTGTCTGAAGCTGCGGGAGCGGGAGACCACGTTGTTTTGGCAGATGGTTTGGGCCCTGGGGCATTCAAAAGAAACGGATCCCGAACCCCCAACTGTATCCCTGGCATCCGATACCGCTCTGCCCGAAAACGAGGCAATAGCTCTCCATGAAGCTCCAAAACCCGAAGTAGTTGGATTTGGAATTGATTCACTGGAGAGTCCCCCGGAAAATGACCTTTTTCCGGCAACCGAAGCAGTACCCGACTGGGTGCTCGAGGTGATGACGCTCTTGGAGAGCAACGGCCCCCTCGAATACAACTGGGTCAAGGAAATAGCAACAAACCGCCTTGGCCGCAAACAAGGGATTTATCGCCTGGTAGCCAAATACTTCGTGATCGTGGACGAAGAGGATAAAAAAATAGTCACAGCACGCAAGAGTAGTCAACACGTCCATGGGGATGAACCGTTACTTCCATATTTTATGAACTCGGGCGAATAGATATCACCCCCACGCCCGTGGGGGTGAACCTTTTGGAGATTCTAGAATGGGCAGGCAGAAAGGTTTCAGTTACTCATATCCCCTCAGGCCTAACTACGAACTCCAGTCTTTTTACTTTTGGGTGGCGGGTGGAGTGCTGGCAATTATGGCTCAGAGCTATGCCACTTACCTTCCTCCCTGGCCTTTCCGTTTATGGCTCGGGGTCTGTCTGGCTGTAGCGGTGCTCCGCGGGACCCAGGGTCTGCTATTTTCCAAGCGAAAAGCTCGGATGGAGAAGACTCCCATCGAGATAATCAATCCCAGGACTTTGGGCCAGAAATTCAAAAAAGACCAGGTTTGGCTGGGAAAAGCATTTGTCTGGACGCCGGCGGCAATCCAGCTTGCCTGGGACATTCTAAAGTCATCAGATACAAAGATTCTGCAATTAAGTCGAGGCCACTGGATTCACGGGTTGGGGGCTAAAGAAAGGGACATGTATGTTCCTCTGGACCTGCTGGAAGGGCATACGCTGATTGTGGGCAGCACCGGCACCGGCAAAACCAGGCTATTTGACTTGATGATAGATCAGGCTATTGCCCGGGATGAGGCGGTAATTATTATTGACCCGAAGGGAGACCACGATCTCAGGGAGAATGCACGAAGGGCTTGCGAAACCCTGGGCCAGTCA
>JAKAGH010000043.1 GCA_021817645.1 Deltaproteobacteria bacterium | reverse complement strand
GATTGGGGCTGGACTCTTACTTTGCCGGGTTGATGCCAGCGGACAAGGTAGGGGTGGTAAGAGGGCTGCTGGAAGAGGGAAGCCAGGTGGCCATGGTGGGGGACGGCGTCAACGATGCTCCGGCTCTGGCTACTGCCACGTTAGGCATAGCTATGGGTGCTGCGGGTTCTGATGCCGCCATCGAGGCCGCGGACATCGCCCTCATGTCCGACGACCTGAACAAGTTACCCGTGGCCATAAGGCTTAGCCGCCAGGCGCGGCGCATCATCAAAGCCAACATCCTCTTTGCGTTGATCACCAAAGGTGCCTTCTTGGCACTTGGGATAATGGGATTAGCTACCCTTTGGATGGCCGTGTTTGCCGACATGGGGACTTCGCTTATCGTGATCTTTAACGGCCTTCGGCTTTATCGGGGCGCATCGTAATCGGCCTCTCTTTTCTTGGGTATGAAACTGCATTCGGAGAGATTTAGCACCCAAAGGGACAAACCTCGTTTCCCGAAACATATCATTTTGAGCGCAGCGAAGAATCCAGTTATCGCAAAGTCATAGACCATCCGCTGCGCTCAGGAGACAAAATAAGGGGGCTTGAAATAGTTTTTACCCCCTCAGCCCCTTCAAAGTACCAGAAAGCGGAAGACCATCTGCTGGTTCCGGAGGGCGTAAATCTGCGCCTTGATATAGCGCTTGTGGGCCTGCTCGTATTCGTCCCGTGCTTCCTTCTGATATTTCATAGATTGCTCAGGCTGTTGGGCCTCAATCTGGACGCTCGTCTTTTCCTTGTCTTCTGCGGACTTCAGCAGGCGGTCCGCCTGGTTCTGCTCATCCGTGGAGAGCTTCTGATTGATGGCTTCCTGCTGCTCTTCCTTAGGGGACAGGAGCCGCTGCTGCTGACTCGGGCCGCATTCCTTGGTCAGGGTGCTGAAGAGGGAGTTGGCCTCTTTCACCAAAGCCTTGGCTTCCGTGGTATACCTGGCGGTAAGCTTCTTTTCCGCATTGTCCAGCAAACCCACCGCCCGCTTGTAGAGAATGGCGTGGTCCGGACCACACTTGGCGGGGTGGGCGGCGTCGACCTGGGGCTGAGCCTTAGTCTGGGATCGGGCCGGCCCGGCCAGGGCCAGGATCACAAAGATAGCAACCAGAAGCGCTATGGTGCGAAGAAAAGTCATAATTCCAACCTCCATTAGTGGAATTTAAAGTCATCATATTTGCCCGCTTTAATCGGGGCCAATAACGTTTGCAGAGTACTGTCGAAAGAAGGCGTTATGAGCGCGGAGGGTGGAAAAAGTTGGAAACGTGAAGGCTTACGGGGAGTGATAAAACGGCGGGATAATGAGAAGCGACCCGTTTTGTAGGCATTCCTGTTTCATTACCGATGGGAAGGCTTGATAGATGACAGGCGCAGTGGCCGAGGCAGGGGGGTGCTTCTCCCTGGCAGGTTCGGTTGGGGCAAACACCCCATGAAAAAGCCAAACCGGGCAAGAGCGCGATGAACAACAACGTAGCGTAGAGCCCTCTATAGCCCCGAATGGACTTCATGATCCATTCATTACCTTATCCGGCCCCAAAGGGCAATTATTTTTAGGAGCTTATTCATCGGCCTCAGGCCTTTCGTCTCCATCGCCGATCCGATATTCATGTAGTTTGTTCAGCAGGGTGCGCCGGGAGATGCCCAGAAGCCGGGCGGCTTGCGATTTGTTCCCCCGGGTCTCCTCCAGGGTCTTCAGGATGAGCTGCTTCTCCATCTCCCGCATCGACAGGCCCGCCTTGATGCCGACTTCGCCCGGGGCCGCCTCGGGGCCCTGGCCACGCAAGGTTAGAGGCAGATCTTCAATGCGAAGGTATTCCCGGGGGCACATGATAACCGCACGCTCCATGGCGTTTTCCAGTTCGCGCACGTTGCCCGGCCAATGGTAGCGTTGAAAGGCATCCAGGACCGCAGGCTCCACCCCAGAGATGCGACGCCGGTTCTTTTCGGCATAAACTTTTAGAAAATGGTCTACCAGAATGGGAATATCTTCCCGGCGTTCCCTGAGGGACGGCATGGTTAAAGATACGACGTTGAGCCTATAGTAAAGGTCCTCGCGAAAATGGCCCCCTTGAACCTCCTGGAGGAGGTCCTTGTTGGTGGCGGCGATCACCCTGACATCCACCTTTATGGTGCGGGTGCCGCCGACCGGTTCGAACTCTTTCTCTTGGAGGACCCGCAGCATCTTCGACTGGGTATTGAGGGTCATGTCGCCGATTTCATCCAGAAAGATGGTCCCGCCGTCGGCCTGTTGGAAGCGGCCTTCTTTGCGGCTTACGGCTCCGGTGAAGGCCCCCCGTTCGTGGCCGAAAAGCTCGCTTTCCAGCAGACTTTCTTGCAAGGCCGCACAGTTGAGCTTTACCAGAGGTTTCTTTTGCCGCGGGCTGTTCTGGTGAATGGCATTGGCTATCAACTCCTTGCCCGTGCCCGATTCGCCCAGGATGAGCACTGTTGCCTCGGTTGGGGCGACCAGAGCCAGCGTCTCGAAGATTTCCAGCATTTTCGGGCTGCGGCCGATAATCCGGGAAAAATCGAACTTGGCGTCCAGCCGGGCCTGTTGCAAGAGACTTCCCTGCTCCAACTCGTGGAGGCGGAGTATCTTGCGAATCTTTAGGGTAAGCTCTTCCATGTCCAGGGGCTTGGCCACGAAGTCCTGCGCCCCTGATTTGATGGCCTCCACCGCAAACTCGATGGTGCCGTAGGCCGTCATCATGATGATGGGCATGGCCGAGGTTATGCGCCTCATCCGGCGCAGGGCCTCCAGGCCGTCCATACCGGGCATCTTGAGATCGAGCAACACCAGGTCGAAGGCCCGCTCTTGAATTGCGTTCACAGCTTTAGCGCCGTCAGGGGCCTCGCTGATTTTGAAGCCCTCGTCTTCCAGATAGGCCTGCAGCATCTGGCGGTGGCCGGCTTCATCGTCAACTATGAGTAAAGATTTGTTATCCATATTGCCGTTTACCTGGGGTTCCGCTAGTCAAGCCGAGATAGCGACCTGAAGGTCGCACTTTTATTATAACAACCCCTGAAGCGAAGACCATTATTTCGGCAAACTTTCAAAAAGAATGCCCTTCCCGGGGGCATGGACTCCACCGGGAAGGGATCTAATCAAGGAGGGAGTCAGTGGTTTCAAGGTCTCCATGACCTTGAAAGTTAGCGGTTGTCACGATTTAAGGGGACTCCATGTCAGGGCGTTTGGTTGAAGCAGGAGGGGCGACGGACCTCTGCCCACCCGATAAACATGCCAACAGCCGATAGCAAAGAAATCCGGTAAGTTCATCGAGCCGCTCCCCAAGGGCCAGTTGTTAGAAGTGATAGTTAACCCTGGCCAGGAAGCTGTGGGAATAGCCGGTGAACCCGAGGCCGGTGCCGTTGAAGTTATAAGTGGGCCGGGCCCAGCGGAAACGGTAGCTAGTATCGATGGTTATATTTTTGAAAGCGGCCCACCTAATACCGGCCTCGGCCCAGAGGGCGGCATCTGCTGAGCTGCTGGCGCCTAAGCCCAGTTGACCGCTGTCAAGGCCGCTGAAGAGGATGGCGGGACCGCCGCCGACATAGGGGTTAACCCGGCCATTGAAGAAGCCGTAGGAGCCAAGGACTCCGAAGGCGAGGGCGGCCATGTAGCCTTCCATCCTGGGCAGGGAAGCGTTAGTGGCAACCCCGCCAATATGGGCGCTCACTGTCTGTCCCCTGACGTTCATCGGGTTATATGTGAAATCCGCGACCACGTGGAAGTATTTCATCCATGCGGGCCAGTCATAGGCCAGAAATCCCGTATTGACAAAATCATAACCGACGGTGACGCCCCCGATGGCCGAAGAGTCAACTCTGACCTTATGGAAGGTAGCGCCGCCAAAGTTGACATCGATATTATTAATGATATTACCCCCGACTTCTGGTCCAACCCACATGGCGGCCTGGGCCACACCGGACAGAAGCATCAGGGCGGCCACCAGACAAGCAATTCCCCTTACACCAGAGCACTTACGCATCATTTTCTCCTTTCTTTATGTTTTTTAAGGTAAGTTAGCGTAAAAAAAAAAAAATCAAGTTTTTTCCCCCGGAATAAGCGCCGGGCCCGGTCCGGGAAGGAACCGGGCCTGAGCTATGGATTTTTATGATGGTGGTAAATGGGGGCCATCATGGAAGACGTATTCTTGGTGCTGCTCATCGGCTTGCTTTACTGGCGAGAGCGGCGGCTCAAGTTCGATTAAAGCATCCCAAAACCAAGATGGGCAGAGCACCTTAAAATTACTGAAAATTTCTCAACTTAAATGAGATTTCAACCCCAGGTTTTCTTGTTGCTCCAGGCGCTTGATAATCTCTCTGAGCAGTTTCAATGCCTCTGCGCCATCCTTATCCATAACGGCGCTCTTCATCCGGATGAATTGGCTTTCCGTGATAGGCGCAACTCTATTTTTTTCCATAAAGCCCTTGGACTATCTATCTTTGATTGAGCCGCATTGCTGGCTCCCAAGGGAAGCCTTCTGGTCGGGGCCGCAGGATGTTTCCGGTTTGTTTACCAGCATTTGCGAGGCCGCCAGCAGTCCTGCCCTGACAATCAAATCCGCCGGAATGATTTCAAAAACCTTCCCATTCCCTTCCACGGTACGACATTCCGCATCTCCACAAGGTCCGAAACAAGGGCTTTGCCCCACTTTTAAACCCAGCCATTCTTCCAGCGGGCGTCCATTAATCAAAATCTGGTTTGATTTGGAAGGATCTTGTTGAAAGGCCTCAGGAGTAAGTTCATGCTTTTCCAAGACGATTTTTATTCCCAAAGGAGCCAGTGATTGCTCCAGGCTACGGGATGCCTTCTCCACTTCTTTTCCTGTGTCTCCACACCTGGGACAGGTTTGTCCTTCAGTCATGAGACGATTCCATTGAATTTTGAGAGTTTTCATATTGTTAATCCCCAAAGCTTGCTTTTCTTGGGCGCATACTGAAGATGTCAGCAATAGAAAAATGAGCGTCAGCCCCAACCAGGATGTCATTTTCATGAGGTCACCTCTGAGTTAAATTGCAAACGATTGCCTTTTAGCCCACTAGTTTGGTCTCCGCCAGGTTGGCGGAGACACCTTAAACTCAAAGCCCTTTCGATAATTTCCTTTCACTTTGCAACCTCAGAGATGATGAAGGTAGTTCCTATTTGGGACAAGCCTAACTGTGCGGCCAGGTCTTAAGGATTCAAGGATCTTTGTTCTCTGGCCAGGGTCAGGCCCGGTCCGGGAAGTAACCGGGCCTGAGTTATGGATTTCTGTGATGGTGCTTATTACCAGCAGCACCAACCCCAACCCGGGTGTGAATAGCCGGGTGCAGGCGCAGGTTGAGGGCCTGCGGGATGGTAATAGCCGCAGGTCCATCCGGGATAATACGCCGCGCCGTGATGATGCGGGCCGACCGGATCGGGAGCGGCTTGGACCGGAGCTTCCGTCGCGGGGGGCGGCTGGGTGGCCTGAACGGCCGGATCAGGTTTGTTCTGATCACCCTTCGCGGCCATGGCTGCGCCCGCGGCGAAAGCCAAGATCATGATGGTTACCGATATTGCCAAGATTTTTTTAGGCATGACCGAAACCTCCGTTGCTGATTACCAACAGCCCCAGCCGCTGCCGTAGGTCGTGGTGGGATAATACTGTCCTGACGCATCTATCGCAGCCCCGGATTGAGTGTACTGGCCAGGGGCGGCGACCATGGGACAGTAGCCGTTTCCCGTCCTGGGGCAGTAATAATTGCCGGGGGTGCCCGCCATGGGACAATTATACGGGGCCGCAGAGGTATATTGGCCGTTCGCCGGGCCTCCCCACATGCCGCAGCCGCCCCACATTTGAGCCATGGCCGCGCCCGCGCCGAGGGTCAAAACCAACAGAGTAGCCAAAACAACTATGCTTTTCTTTTTCATGGTCGATTTCATGGTCGATGCCTCCACTTATTTATGGTTTGAAAGTTTCATTTGAGTATTATCAGCAACCCCAACCGCAGCCCCACCAGCCTCGGTAGGAATTACCGCGAATGCCCCGGTGGTAGTAGCCGCAACCCCAGCCGGGATAGTACCGTGCACCATGATAGTGCGGGCCGACCGGGTCCCCGGGGTAGTTCTGGGGTGGCGCAGCCACGGGAGGAGCAGGCTGGATCTCCTGGGTGGGCGCAGCAACGGGAGGCCCGGTTTGCACATCTCCAGGGCTGTTCGCGGCATTGGCCATCGCCATTCCTAAGGCCAAAACCAGGAAGGTTGCCATCACTACTATGCTTTTCTTTTTCAAGGTAGTTACCTCCTTTTTTGCTTCTGAAATATTAAGAAGCAATAGGTGTGCCAAATTGATCTTTAGGATAACTACAAGAAAATGCTGGGGTTTTAATTAGGCCGTGGGAGACATTTCACATACTTCATAAAAAATTCCAATTGGGGAAATTTGCTGTGAAGATTCTGCGCAGTTTGGGAAGGCTTCAAGGGATCAAAGAAGACCGGTCCCGATTCCTTATCGAAGTATAATCGGAGAGCCTCTTCATCCAGGCGGAGCATCAAACCGGCGCATCCGGCGCAGATGGCCGCACAATCATGAGGTCCGGCCAATCTTCGCTCCACCGCTGCGCAATCCATACATTGATATTCGTATACAGGCATATAACCACCTATCTTGCTTTTCCTTACCGGATTTTTTAAGCAAACGGCTCCAGCATCATCCCAAGTTTAAATACCAGGCCCCGCGCCTGATACTTCCGCCGCTGGGGGTTCCTTTGCCGGAGGAGAACCTTTGGGGGGCTGGTTCAACTTCCGGGCCGGCTTTTTCGCCGCCTTCTTCTTAGGTGGAGAGGGGCTAGGTGAAGAGGCGGAGGTCTGACGGGCCTCCAATTCCGCCACTCGTTTTTCCAACCTCTGCACCCGGGGATCTATGGCGCTCAGCTTCTCGGCACCATTGCCCCGGTGTTCCTGGGCCCATTTAAGGTTAGGCCCTGAGAGTCCATCCCCCTCATGAATGTAAGGCTGGGGGCCTGGCTCCATCGCTTGGGCGCTTGGCGCCACCGCCCTGGAGGGAGGCGGCGTCCCTTTGCTTGTAGTAGGAAGATAGGCATATATGCTGGGGCAACCTGACAAAAAGAGAAATGCCCCTATCATGCTCAGCTTCTTCCCCGAGATTGTGCGTCTCATTTGTTCACCTCTAAACGGTCGTAAGCCCGGAGGCCATCCTTGCTACAATCGTCAACTTCTTCATCCGGAGAGAATCTCCGTTTTGTTTTAATTTTTCTCAGGTGAGATTTTCCAGCTATAGAGCAACGCTCATGCCAGGAGATGGTTTTGGATGTAATTGATGAATATGCGAAGTCTTTTTACTTCACCAGCGAATCCTGCCGGCTGACTAAAAATTGCTCAATTCCGGAAGGCCCGTGTGAAATTTCTACATAGCGATGATCGTAGATAGAAATTAATTGGTTCAAAAAATAAAAAGTAATGCTGGTTTTGACGAGGGAACGGATTCCGCCCAATAAGCAGATAAAAAAAGCCCTTCTCGGTGGCTTGGCAGCCACCGGGAAGGGCTGTAAAGGGTTAATATAAAGAGATCGACCTACCGTTTGTTGGCGGCCCTATTCCTGGCGTGGAGGCCTGCCCAACAGTTTATAGGACGGGGGGGCTACTGCGCGTTGCCGGTGTTCATGTTCATGGAGCCACTCTGCCCCGAACCCGTCATGGAGCCGCCGCCGGACATGCCGCTGCCGCCGCCCGTCATGGAGCCGCCGCCGGACATGCCGCTGCCGCCGCCGGACATGGAGCTGCCACCGGACATCATGCCGCCGCCGGACATCATGGAGCCGCCGCCGGACATGCCGCCGCCGGACATGCCGCCGCCGGACATGCCGCCGCCGGACATCATGCCGCCGCCGCCTGACATCTGACCGCCCTTCATGCCAGCCATCGCCGCGGCGGCAAGCAATGCCACGACAAAGAGTACTGCCGCCATTGTCACAATTTTCTTCAAGGTTGCTTCCTCCTTTTTGATTGTTAACCCCATTTGGGGCAACCTGATTCTGGAGGAAGCAACAGCCGTACCAGATGCATCTTAAGAAAATAACTAGTGAATATATCTGAAATACTAGGCCAGGACACCACTACTGCCATTTCACCGCCCATTGGGCAAGAAATAGCCACCGGGATGATCGAGGTGTAAAAATCCTGCGCATGGCGCCGCAATTAAAAGTAGAAATTAAGGGTGGTCCCGCCGGCATAGTCGGGGGCCCCGGCGATGATGCCCTTCTGGGCATAAACGGTGCCGCTGATTTTTTTGGTAAAAAAGTATTCAAAGCCGAGGGTGGCGCTGAGGTACTCTTTCGAGACCTCGGTAACCCGGGTGGCGAAATTGAATTCGAGATAAGGCTTGAACCTGGGGGTGACCCACCGGGCAATCCCCACTCCGGATGAAAAAAAGTTGTTCAAGTCAACGCCGGGGGGCTCCCCGAGAACGGTATAGCCGGCATAGCCATAAACCAGGTTGCGGCCGAAGTACTTGCGCAGGGCCAGGCCGCCGCCCCCGTCGAATTCGCCCGTGCCCAGGGCCCGGTCACGGTCGCCGGTGGGGAACTTGACCGCGCCGTAAACGCTGAGCGCGGGGAAGTTCGGCTTTTCCTCGATAAAGATATAATTAGCCGAGGCGGTGACGTCCCCCAGGCCGAAGGAAGAGCCCCGGCGAACCGCGCCGATGCCGGGAAACACCCCCACCGGCACCCCCTCCACCGTGGCGGCGGTGCCGTTTTTTTGATATAAAAAAGGTACAATAAGGTTTAAGGTAAGGCGCGGGGTGGCATAGTATTTGAGTGTCAACGGTAAGTAGACGTAGGTGATGTGGGCGTTCACCCCGTAATCGCCGTAGCTGGCGTAGACGCCGGAATGAAAGGAGAACTTGACGGGTTTTTCGGCCTCTTCGGCATGAAGAAGAACAGGGGCGCCTAAGAGGATTGCTACTAAGCATAATCCTAAAAGTCGTGGCATTGTTGGCCTCCGGGTTGATAGATGGTATCCCCTTGGCTTTAGCAAGAGCGGGGCCACGACGCAATTATTCGCAAATTCAACCGGTTAGCGCATGAATAGCCCCTCGTCTCCAGGCCAGCCGCCTGCCGGTGTATAATTTTTTCTCACTATTGAAATATAAGGATAATCAGTAGCGAATGTCGAGACCTCTTCGCCCTGTCATTGCCGCCATCGTCGGCTCGGTGCTGATCTTGGCCAGTGCCCTGGGCTACATCACCTACCGCAATTTCCACCGCGAAGCCGAACTGACCGAAAAGCTCATGTTCGACAAGGGCATCACCATTATCCGCTCGGCAGAGGCGGGCTTTCGCTGCAATATGCCCACCGCCACTTGCATGGAAGAGGCCGATTGCCGGCGCAGCCTCCAGGAAATGGTGGCCGATTTGGCCCGGGAAAACGATTTGGACTTCCTGGTGATCTTCGATGCCTCCGGCAAAGTCCTGGCGCACAACGACCCGTCGATGCAGGGCAGGGAGATACCCGCCCTCTCCGCCTATGCGACCAAGCCGGGGAACCTTGATAGAAGTTTCATGGGTCCCGATACTTTCGTCGTCGGCAGCATCTTTTACCCTGCCGCGAGAAACCCCAATATCGTTTCCGCGGGCAAGAATCCCGAGACCGGCGAAGGTTTCTTAAAAGGCGATTATCTAATCCTGGTTGGCTTAAAGAGAGGCTGGCTCAACGAGGCTCAACGGGTTGATCTGCGCTACGCCGTGCTCCAGGGAGGCATCCTGCTTCTCCTCGGCCTGGCCGGCTTCGTTTTCATCTTCATTATTCAAAGCTACTACCTCGTCAACCGAACCCTGTCGGGAATGACCACCCTCACCCAAAATATCATCGAAAGCATGCCCAACGTGCTGGTGGCCTTTGACGGCTCGGGCAAGGTCATCGAAGCCAACTCGGCTGCCCAGCAGCTTTTGGGCATTACCCGGGGCCAGGTGGTGGGGGATGATTTCCATGATTTTCTCGGAGCTTCCGCCGGGCCTTTGTTGCGTCGCATCAGAGACGGCCAGGTAGTGCTCGACCAGGAACTGCTCCTGAAGGGGGAGACGGCCATTCCGGTCGCTCTCACCGGCGCGCCTTTAACCTCGGAGGAGGGTACCGGAGCAGTGCTTATCCTGCGTGACCTGCGCGAGATGAAGGCCATGGAGAAGAAAGTCAAGCGCGCCGAAAGGCTGGCCGCCCTGGGCAGGCTTTCAGCCAGCGTGGCCCACGAGATTCGCAACCCGCTGAGTTCCATCAAGGGCTTTATCCAATACTTCAAAAAGAAGTTTCCTGCGGGCTCCAAGGAGCAGGCTTACACCGAAACCATGGTGGGCGAAGTGGACCGGCTCAACAACGTCATCACCAATCTCCTGGACTTTACCCGCGCCAAAGAGCCTAACTTCCAGGAATGCGACCTGGTGGAGGTGGTTCGCCACGCCCTGCGCCTCGTTCGGGCCGACGCCCAAGCCAGGGGGATAAAAATTTTTGAGCGGATACTGGAGCAGCCGCTGCTTGCCAAGGTGGACAGGGATCAGCTTATCCAGGTCTTCCTGAACCTTTTTCTTAACAGCCTGGAGGCGATGCAGGAGGGCGGTACACTGCGGATCGGCATAGAAACCGGGAAAGATGGCGATTTCCAAATAGAAATAGCGGATACGGGGCCCGGAGTAAGAGAAGCAGACCTGCCGCAACTTTTCGAGCCGTTCTTCACTACCAAGTCCAGGGGAACGGGACTGGGGCTGGCCGTGGCCCTCCAGATCGTGGAGAACCATCGCGGGACTATCGGCGTGGCCAGCCGGCCAGGTGAGGGCACTACTTTCACGTTAAACCTGCCCGCGAACGAATCTTTTTCTGCGAACAATTCTGGAGCCGCGGCTTGATTGGCATTGGAATTGCAAAAATATAAATCAATTATGATCACTATAAGTTGACTCAATTGACCACTCTTTTATTGGGAGAGATATGAATTTCTTGCGCCTGATGCTGCTGCCGATGCTTCTGGCGTTCTTATTAATGGGGCGGGCTGATGCTGGGCCTTGCGGTCCGGGCGGTGGAATGATGAGCGGTCCTCCACCGGGTATGAGTGGCCCGCCTCCAGGCATGAGCGGCCCGCCTCCCGGTATGAGCGGCCCGCCTCCGGGGATGAGCGGCCCGCCTCCGGGGATGAGCGGCCCCTCTCCTGAGGCTTGCGGCCCCGGGGGCGGTACTCCGCGCTCCGTGACCTTCGGTGCCTGCGGCCCGCCGGCGGGCGGTGAAGCAGCGAGCACCAGGCAGGTCATCAACATCCTGGATAATTACCTGAAGAAACAACCCAACCTGAAGGCCGGCAACCTCAAGGTCAAAGGCGACTATTGGGAGGCGGAGATCCTGGATAGCCAGGGCAATCTGGTCAACAAGCTCCGCATCGATCCTCGTAACGGTTACTTTTATTACCAGAAATAAGACGGCTCACCGTGCCGGAGTAAAAAACTCGGCTTCAATCAAGCCGAGTTTTTTTATCAGTCCATCGACAGCCTACCGAGACTAGCTCAAATCTTGGATAATAAGTGCACCCCTAAGATGTGTTTATCGGGATCGATGCCATCTGATCCGCGGTACAAACCGAGGAACCCGCCGGCTGTAATCTTCATAGGCTGCCCCGAAACGCTGGCGCAACTCATTTTCTTCCAACAGCATGATTACATAAATTCCCGCCATCCAGAGGACCGCCAGTCCGTAGACCGCCAGGTAGTTGGCTATAAAAGCAAAACCCCAGAGCGCCAGGGTCACCTGGACGTAGCGGGGGTGTCGGACCCAGGCGTAGGGGCCTGCGGTGATCAGCCAGCCGGGATATTGCTTCGGGTCCAGTTTCGGCAGCCCGAACATAGTACCCGTCTTCATATATCGTCGGTGCCAGAGCCGAAGGACGATGGCGGCCCCGAGAAAGCAGAGGCCTAACACCAGCAGGCCATAGTTGGCGCCGAACTCCACCGCCAGGAGATAGCGGCGGACCCGGAAGACCCCTGCCATCGCCAGGGCCAGGACCACCCCCACCAAACCATAGGTCCGCACGGGCCCTAGCCGACGCCAGAACCGGACAAAGGGGTGAATAAGCAGCCACAAGAGAAGGGCTGAAGGAATGGCGATAATCAGAAAAAGGGCAATGTAGTATCGTACCAGGGTCATCGCCGGGTAGGTGATTTTTCAGAGACGGTAAAGACGGCGCAATAGATGTCCCCTGCTTTCTGAACCCCAAGATGCCTTAAGAGGTGCATGATAGTCAACCAAGATACTACTTTTTCCCGGGGCTGAAGACAAGTTCGTAAAGAGGCCGGATAATCCCAGAGATCCTGGCTGCCTTAGGCTTAACCAGGATCTCTGTGTGATCTTAAAGCTTGGCAGACGCTATTTGGGCAACAGCATTTCCCAGTAAAGGCCCAGGACAGCTGGTGATATCACCAGCAAAGCAATGATGGAAGCCAGGGTAAGTTTGACCGTGGGAGACCATTCCGTCCGTTCTCCCTTCACCACCACCGCCCTTTCAAGGTACTCGATGCTTGACATGACGTCCTCCTGTAAAATCCCTGAATTAATTACCACTTCTTCCGGCAATACCGATGGAGCAGATGTTATGTTTTTATCCCGCTTTATTAAAGCGTCCGCCTATCAGTATGCCGAGAATAAAGAATACCGTCGCAGCCAGCACAGAATAAGTAAACATATAACCTCCTTTTTTGTGGCAAAATGTTTTAGACCAACTTAGTGATGGAAAGCAAGTGAGCAGTAGAGGTAAACTTGACGGGTTGTTTCGTACTGTTTTTGCTTTCCTTCATATTTACCAGTTTGCCAACATCTTAAAACCAGCCAACTCCATTTCTACTCGACACGTCTGGTTTTCGACATCCTTCGTTACAGTGAACCCCATCTTTTTGGCCATTTCCAGCATAGGCTGGTTTTGGGCCAATATTTCGCCCCACAAGCGCTGCACCCCTTGCTCGCGGGCAACATCAATGAGCCGCCCCACGATCTCGGAGCCCAGGCCATTTCCTTGCCATTGGTCTCCCACCATGATCGCAAATTCCGCGGATTCTCGGCTGAAATCCGTAAACAAGTGGCCCATGCCCAGGATCACTTCCGGAGCCGGCGATTGTCCTACGGCCACCAGGCTGATCTCCCGGTCATAATCATTCTGGGTGAACCGGATGAGCATCTCGTGGGTGAATTTCCTGATGCGCCTGAAATAACGGAAATAGACGGTATCTTCGGAACACTTGCTGAGAAAGTCGTGCACCAGGGGTTCGTCTTCCGGCTTGATAGGGCGCAAAAGCGCCGGCGTGCCGTCCCGCAACATCCAGTCGCTCTCATACTGGTTGGGATAAGGGCTGATGGCGAGATGGCGCGGCGCAGAGACCATGCTCGGTTCAACGACCAAGCGGGCATCTGCCGCCACCGCGCCATCACGGTTCAAGATCAAAGGGTTGATGTCCAGTTCCACGATCTCCGGGAAATCCGTGACCAGTTGGGAAACACGGACCAGAATTTCGGCCAGGAGGTCCACGTTAACAGGCGAAATATGGCGATAGCCCTGGAGAACCCGATAAACCCGGGTCTTCTGGATCATCTGCCTGGCGAGAAGAAGGTTGAGCGGAGCCAGGTCCACGGCCCAATCATTCAGCACCTCGGTTAAGACTCCTCCCAATCCGAAGAAAATAACCGGGCCGAAATCCGGGTCCTGTTTGCTGCCGATAAATAGCTCCAAATCCGGTTGCTCCACTTGAGTCTGGACCATGACCCCTAAAATCCGGGCATCAGGTTGCCTGCTTTGAGCTTGGGCCACTATCCGGTCATAGGCGGAAATAACCTCCCGTTCATTTTGCAGGTTGAAGACTACCCCGCCTGGATCCGATTTATGGGAGATATCGGGAGAGTTGAGCTTCAACACCACCGGGAATCCGATCTCCTTGGCCTTGCTGGTCGCATCTGCTCCTGAAGAGGCCGCCATGGTGCGATTGACCGGAATGCCGTAAGCGGAAAGAACGGCTTTGGATTCAAGCTCCGAAAGGAGCCTGACGTTCTTTGCCAGGCATTGCTCGATGAAACTTCTCGCCTGATCGGCCTTTACGTTCAGCTCGCGGGGCAGGCGAGGAGGGGTTTCCTGCAAAAGTTCCAGGTGCCGGGAGTGGGAATACATCTTCATGAAGGTATCCACCGCGGCTTCCGGCGTTTCGAAAGTGGGGATACTCGCTTCGTTGAGTATCTGAACCCCCTCGGCCACCTCTGGGCCCCCCATCCAAACTGCAAAGATCGGCCGGGCCTTGCCCATCACTTCCGGCACAATAGCCAGGGCCACGGCTGCGGCGTCCGTCCTCGGCTGGGGAGAAAGCATAATTGCCAACCCGGAGAGTTCTTGAGCCTCCATGCAGACGCGTACCGCCCTGGCATACCTCTCTGGGGTGGCATCTCCCGAAATATCAACGGGATTTCGGCGGCTGCAAAATTCCGGCAAAAACTCCTCCAGCTTTGCCACCGACTCGGGCCCAAGGATCGCGGGCTCAATGCTCCACCGGCTCAGGGCATCGACGGCCATTACCCCGATGCCCCCGCCATTGGTAACAATGCCCAGGGAGTTCCCCGCAGGCCGGGTCGTTTTCCCCAAGGCCTCGGCGCAGTCGAAGAGTTGTCCG
>JAKAGH010000339.1 GCA_021817645.1 Deltaproteobacteria bacterium | reverse complement strand
GGGTGATCCGGCAAGTCAGGCCGGCTTCTTCGAGTATTGCCCGCGCGAGTTCAGCATCAGCCGCGTCATCTTCCAGGTGCAGAATGTGGATTAAAGGTTTCATCTTATATTCTTCTTGACGCTCGCGGAAAACAGAGCAATAGGTGATGGTCTTCCCACACTACCTGGGGGCGGTTCGTTGATTAGCGCCCAATACACGCCGATGCCCTTAACGGCTTCCATGAATTCTGCGAATCGAACAGGTTTCACAATGTAACTGTTGACGCCAAGTTTGTAGCATTCCTCCAGGTCACGAGATTCCCGGGAAGAGGTCAGGATGACCACCGGAATCAAACCCAGTTGCTTATCTGCTTTGAGTTGCCTTAGGACTTGGAGACCGTCCAGCCTGGGCATCTTGATATCGAGGAGGATGACGACCGGATTCCCTTCAGGACGCAGGGCATATTCTCCCCGCCGGTTTAGATAATCCAGGGCTTCCACGCCGTCCCGGGCGACCATAATTTCGTTGGCCAGGTTATGTTCGCCCAGGGCGGTGAGGGTCAGCTCGATATCTTTCGGATCATCTTCGACCAGAAGAATGCGCTTGATGGTTTTCATGGCTACGCTCCCTGAAGAGGTTAGGGCAGGGAAAAGTAAAACGCGGCCCCTTGGTTGATTTCTCCTTCTGCCCAAGTGCGGCCGCCATGCCGGCTGATAATCCGGCGCACATTTGCCAATCCGATTCCGGTGCCTTCAAACTCTTCAATTCGGTGTAAACGCTGAAAGACCCCAAAGAGATTATCGGCATAATTCATATCAAACCCTACACCGTTATCCCGGATAAAGATAATGGTCTCCTTTTCCCGGCCCGGCAGACAGCCGATGTCGATTTCTGCTTCCGGTCGCAGCCGGGTGAATTTCAAGGCGTTCGAAATCAGATTGACCAGGGCAATGCGCAACATGGCGCGATCACCTATGACCACTGGAAGATCGGCGATTTGCCAATGGACGAGTCTGCCTTGCACCTCCGGCTCAAATTCCCGAATGACTTCCTGTACCAGAACCTTAAGATCGACTGGTTTTTTCAGCATTTCCCAACGCCCCATCCGGGAGAAGGAAAGGAGGTCGTCAATCAATGTGCCCATGCGCCTGGTGGAGTCGAAGACACTGGCCAGATAGTGCTGACTCTTATCATCGAGGGCCGTGGCCGTTCTTTTTTGGAGCAGCTCCAAAAATCCATCAATATGCCGCAGGGGCGCGCGCAGGTCGTGGGACACCGAATAGGCAAAGGCCTCCAGTTCTTGGTTGGCCGCTTCCAGTTGGGCGGTGCGATCAATGACCCGTTGTTCGAGTTCCAGATTGAGCTTGCGGATCTCCTCCTCCGCCCGCTTGCGCTCGGTGATGTCAATACCCATCTCCAGGATTAAGGGGGACCCATCGGAATCGTGCACTAATTGGTCACAAATCTGGTAGGTGCGTCCATCCGGCCCTAACCACTCATATTCTTCGGCTGTCTTGGTTTCCAGAACTTTATAGGCCAGACAGTTTTCGCAAGGCTCGCTTCGTCCAAACATGTAGTCGTAACAGCGCCTCCCCTCTGGTTCGCCGAATCGCTGGCGGAAATAAAGGTTGGCAAAGGCCACCCTATAATCCGGAGTCAGCAGCCCCACATACGCAGGCATGGCTTCCAGCAGGGAAAAGAATTGCTGGCGCTCGGCTGCCACCGCGTCCTCGACCCGCTTTCGTTCCGTGATGTCCACCAGCACCGCGATATTGCCGACAACCTGGCCGTCGTCATCATACTCCGGTGCGGCGTAAATGCTGTATTCGATCAGAGAACCATCCTTGCGCCGGCGCACCACGTCATGTCCCATAATTGACTTCCCCGAGCGGACCCAGGCGCGAAAACCCGCAAACTCCTCCTGGCTCTCCTCCGGCACGGTTGGCAGAAATTGTCCCAGCACCTCGTCCCGGCGCCAGCCCAGCATTTGCTCGGCTGCAGGATTCCAGACGCTTTTTACCCGTCCTTCGGTGTCCAAGTCGATGATGGCGACGGGCGCGGCGTCCAACGTGGCGCGCAGGGTTTCATTCGCCTGGCGCAGCGCCTCCTCCGCCTGTTTGCGCTCGGTAATATCCTCATAGACCCCCAGGACCCCAAAGACCTCGCCATTGGGCATTTGCAACGGCACTTTACTGGTATTCAGCCAGATCTTGGCGCCTGCGGGGGTGGTTTGCGGCTCGACAATGTTCATCTTGGGGCGGCCGGACTCCATGACCTGGCGGTCATCAGCCCGGTAGAGCTCCGCCTGTTCCCTCCAGCCCATGGCAAAGTCATCCTGGCCCAGAAGCTGCTGGGGTTGACTGAAGCCCGCATCACGGGCGAACAGGGTATTACTTCCCAGATAACGGAGGTCCCGGTCCTTCCAGAAAACCCCGACGGGGATCGCTTCTATAATCAACTGCAGCATGTTCCGAGATTGCTCGAGCCGCTGGGCGGTCTCCTGTAGCTCCTGAAGATTACTGGATAACGCCTCCTCTGCCCGCTTGCGTTCGACAATATCCCAGGAAAGGTCGCCCAATTGTGAGACTATCTCGATGTCGCTGCCGTTATAGTTTGTCGCTTTGTTACCCACCCCAATGATCGCCTTTATCAGGGTACCTCGGAAAATCGGCACCACGACTTCGCGTACGACCGGAGCATGGCCCTCAGGCATCCCTTGGCGGTGAGGCAAGGAAGCATAATCGTTGTGAATGACGGGATGGCGCTCTTTTATACTATCCACCCAGACGCCTGCCTGGTTAATATCATAATGGCTGCCTTTTCCGGCCGCGGTGCACATGTTCTTCAGAGTATTCGTGGACCAATTCTGCAAGGAGAGGGTTTTTTGATCTGCTTCCAGAAAATGATAGAAACCGATATCGCTGCCGGTCAGTGCTTCTATTTCATCCAAAGTGGCCGTTAGTAATTCATCCAGGGAGTGGGAATTGGCAAATTCCAAAAGGCGCAGGCGCGCCTGCATAATATTCTCGACCAGCTTACGCTCGGCGAGTTCTTGTTGCAACTGCCTAGTGTGTTGCTCTACTTGTCGCTTAAGAGTCCGGTTCCATGAAATAACGCCCAGAAATATTAAGATTATGAGCGCAAGGCCCACGCCCAAAGAGATCCAAAACAACCTACTGGCGAATATTGTTTCAGTGCCGAAAGTAATCCACTTCCTGGTGATGATCTCACGATCTTGGTCGGTTATTGATGACAGTCCCTTGTCCAAAATGCTATTGAGAATGGGCCAATCCTTCCTGGAAGCAAAACGCAATTCATACTTAAGGCCTGCATCGCCAGCAACCCGCAGGTTAGTTATTTGTGCCTTTTCTATGTAGTATG
The DNA here is from genome assembly GCA_021817645.1 of Deltaproteobacteria bacterium. GTDB lineage: Bacteria > Desulfobacterota > Desulfobaccia > Desulfobaccales > 0-14-0-80-60-11 > SURF-52. The sequence continues at coordinate 130 of JAKAGH010000339.1, read as the reverse complement.
ATGCACGTGATAGCTCAACAACCATTGCGTCTGCTTCGTCAAAGGAAACCTTGATCAATCCGCTCAATTCATCTGTAACCGGATAAATATCCAGATAGCCATAATTTTCTCTCAAGAACTCGTGAACTGC
>JAKAGH010000338.1 GCA_021817645.1 Deltaproteobacteria bacterium | reverse complement strand
GCAGGGCCTCAGCATATTGTTTCAGGCCCCCCAGGGCCATGCCCAATTGCCGGTTGACTTTGGGGTCCTGGGGGGCCAGGCTTTGCGCTTTCTTGAGGGGGACCAGGGCCAGGGCGTATTTTTTTTGCTGCAGATATGTCTGTCCCAGGAGAGTGAGGGTGGCAACATTGCCGGGTTCCTGGGCCAAGACCTGATTGAATTCGGAGATGGCCCGCTGCGGCTGTCCCGCTTCCAGATAGGTGACGCCCAGAAGATGGTGGGTTTTGGCGCGTCTGGGTTCCTGGCTCAACGCCTGTTGAAATTCATCGAGGGCCAGGGCGTATTTTTTCTCTTCCAGGTGCACCAGACCCAGGGCTTCGTGGGCCTCCAGCATTTCCGGCCGCTGCACCAAAACCATGGCCAATTCCTTGCGGGCCGCTTCCATCTGTCCGTTCAGGAAAAAAATGACCCCCACTTTGTAGCGGAGGTCATAGCGAGAAGGATCTTGTTTGAGAATTTCCAGGAAATTCATCAACGAGGATTCATAATCCCGGCTCCGCAGAGACATCTCCCCCAGGGCTTCCAGACGGTCCAGGGGCAGGGAATTTGCGCCTGCCTTAGCGGCCCTGGCCTGTTTCTTTTCCCATTGCGCGTCCGCTTCTGCCAGGGCGTATTCCCGCTGCAGCAATTCTTTCCGCATACTGGCCGTGCTTTGCTTGCCGCCACACTGCCCCAGGAGCAGCGGCAAGGCCAACACAGCCGACAGCAGCAGAAACCGGTGAGGCCTTAGAGGCATTGGTTAATCGCCCAATTTGGCCATAATATCTTGGTGTTGCAGCAGGTCTTGGCCCAGCAATACCTTGACGGAAACGTCTCCAGGGAGTTTGGCGCTTGGCTCTACCTGGGACTGGGGAAAGAACCTGGCTGACAGGTTCCGGGCCACTTTTTCGGACCCGGGACGATAGAAAATTATGGTTTTTTCGGCCCCAAAATCGATGTGGTTGCCGATATGGACCACATTAAAGCCCTCCTGGGAGAGCATGGTCCGGGCCCGGTGGGCCAGATCGCGGGCACGGGTGCCATTGCGGATGTCAATGCCCGTGTCTTCCAATTCGGCGGCAGTCAGATAAGCAGGCTTGCGGGTTTCCGGCGCGGCGGCCTTGGCGGCGACAGGCACAGACGTCTTGGCTGGAGCCGGAGCCGTCGCCGGCATGGCCGGTTTCAGTTCCGGGTGGCTGGCGCCGGCCGCGGCGGCAACCCTTGCGGCCACAGGCGCAGGTTCACTGGCCAAGGCTTCAGGGTTCGAGTAATCTCTTCCCAGGAGAACCTTAATATCCGCACCTTTGGCAAACTTTTCTCCATTCTCCAGACTGGCCTGAGGGAAGAACTTGGCGCTTAGGGCACGGGCCACCTCTTCCGATCCCGACTGATAATAAATAACTGTTTTTTCCACGCTATAATCTATATAGTTTCCTATTTTTACTACCTTAAAACCATCTTCAACCAGCATGGACCGGGTACGGCGGGCCAGATCCCGCGTGCTGGTGCCGTTGATGACTTCCAGGCCGCTTTGAGCCAGTTTAGCCGCGGTCATGGGGCCGGCCGCAGCGGCCAGCTGGATTTTCCCCGGTTTTGGCGCAGCAGCCGGGGTGGCGGGCCCTGGTTTCTTCACGGTGGCGGCCGCCTTCCTGGGAGGCGCAGGAGGGGGTTCCGGGGGCTGGGGCGGGGCCTCGGCCTGGACTTTGGCCTCGGCCTTTTTCTGCACCGCAGCCACGGCAGTTTTGGTTAAAGGCCGGGGAACCGGAGGTTCGGCCTTGGGCTTGGCGGCTGCGGCCTGCAGCTCAGGCCGAGGCGGCGTCGCGGGCTTCGCCGCCGCCGGTTCTTTATCCTCCTGGAGAGCGGCCGGAGGGATGGTCGCGGCCATTTTCCCGGCTTCCTGGAATTTAGTGGGGGCCGCAGCCGCAGTCCGCGGCTGGGGCACCGGAGCGCCCGGCACCGCGTCCATGGGCGGAGTCCGATCCGGGGTCACGCCCGGCAGCGGCGCAGAGCCGGAGGCCAAGGGGGCGGGAGCCGGGGCCGGCTGCACACTTTGGGCGTAATGGCGCTGCTCCCCCTGTCCCAAGGCCACCATCACCTGCTGCATCTTTTTCTGGGCCGCGCTGGCTCCTTCCGTTTCCTGCCAGAGACGGAGCGCTTCCTCCGAACGGCCCAGCCGGCAAAGAAGAAGCCCCAAGTTGTTGCGGACCGTAAGGTTCTGCGGATTTTTGGCCAGGGCCTCCCGGAAGCAGGTTTCCGCCTTATCATAGCGGCCGGTCAGGTAATAGGAGAAACAGAGATTGTTGTTCAAGGCCTCGTTAGAGGAGTCCAGGGCCAGGGCCTGCTGATACAGCTTTTGGGCCCGGTCGAATTCTCCCAGCTCCTCATAGGTACGGGCCATGATGTCCAACACCCGGAGATTGCGAGGGTTTTCCTGGTAGGCGCCTTCCAATTCCTTTAAGGCCATCTCCGGCCTCCCCATCATTTTGAGGTAATGGGCATTGCGCAATACCCGGGTAGTATCTCCCGGAGCCGGCCGTATTCCTGCTCCCCAAAGTCCTTCGGCGTTGGAGTATTCCGAGGCGCTGCGACTACAGCCGGAACAACCCCATAAGACCATGGCGCTAAATACCCCGACGCCAAAAATGGCGGCGAGGGCGAGTAACTTCACGGTTATTCCAGGTCTTGGTGTAATCACTGCTCTAACCTCCATAATCAAGCCTTAGTGATGGCCGGCGCGGCAGCCAGAAAGGTCCGGCCGCCATTAGGGTCTGAGTCCCGGGGTGCGGTAAAACCAGGCCGCAAGATTTGCTTAGTAAAACCTTTCCTCCTCTCTACCGCAGGCAAGAGAAAGGGGAGGGCATACATTTACTGCCCCCCGATTACCTGGATGAGGGGAGCCGGCCTTTCTTTTTCCTTGAAGCTCTTATCATAACGGTCCTGGGCGTTTTTCGCGGCCTGTGGCGGCATGCCCACCGGCGGCTTGGGATCCGCGGCATCCGGAGGATTCACCATCATCTCCAGCCGGTTGAAGGTCACGGAGCGGCCGTAATCTGCTTCCATGGTCCGGGGAACGCCGTCACTGGAAGTGATGGTACTGCAGCCGGCGAACCACAGAAGAGCTAGTCCCAAAAGAAAGCCATGCATTATCAGAAAACGGCGGTTTTGCTGTCCTTTGCGCGGTTGTGCCATCATTGCTCCCCCCTGGCTATTGCAAGGGCTTATATCCGAATCCAGCGGGTAAGTTTTGAGGGGTAGGGGGCGGGGTGGACGGCGTCTTTTTATTGCGGCCTTCCAAGGCGCCCAAGAGATACGCCTCAAAGTCGTTGGGTTCAATATATTTATCGGTCGGCAGTTTGGCCGCGGTGGTGGTCAACGGCTTGACCAGGCGCGGGGTCACCAGGATCACCAATTCGGTTTCATTCTTCTGGTATGAGTTGGACCGGAACAGGGCGCCCAGGATAGGAATATCGCCCAGCACTGGAAACTT
>JAKAGH010000337.1 GCA_021817645.1 Deltaproteobacteria bacterium | reverse complement strand
GCCCGGAGGGCACGGAGGCCCGCCCCAGCAACTTGGAACTTTGAACTAGGACTTTTCGTAACAGAAAAGATTCCCATATAACAGCAACAAACCTTTACCCTTTTACTGCCTCATAAAGGAATAGACATGGCGGGCAATACCTTCGGTCAGGTCTTTAAGGTGACTACCTGGGGCGAATCCCACGGCTCGGCCTTGGGCGCGGTCATTGACGGCTGTCCGCCCCGCCTTCCCTTAAGCGCCGCGGACCTGGAAGAGGAACTGGCCCGGCGCCGCCCCGGGGTGCAGGCCCACGCCACCCCCCGCCGGGAGCCGGATCAGGTGGAAATCCTTTCCGGCATTTTCGAGGGCCAGACCACCGGCACCCCCATCAGTCTGGTCGTCTATAACCGGGACGTCCGCAGCCGGGACTATGACGCCCTTAAGGAGGTATTTCGGCCCGGTCACGGAGATTTCACCTACCAGGCCAAGTACGGCCTCCGGGATCACCGGGGCGGCGGCCGGGCTTCGGCCAGGGAAACCGTGGCCCGGGTGGCCGCGGGCGCGGTGGCGCAAAAAGTCCTGGACCGGGAGAACATCCGGGTAGTGGCCTACACCCTGGAGTTGGGAGGGATTCGGGCCCAAAATCTGGACGAAAGCATTATCTGGGACAACCCTTTTTTCTGTCCGGATGCGGATGCGGCCCTGGCCATGGCCCAGCGGGTCAAGGAAGTCAAGGCCCAGGGCGATTCCCTCGGGGGATTGGTGGAGGTGCGGGTGCAGGGCTGCCCCCCGGGACTGGGAGAGCCGGTCTTCGACAAGCTGGACGCGGCCCTGGCCCAGGCGGTGATGTCCGTGGGCGCGGTCAAGGCCGTGGAAATCGGCGCGGGTCTGGCCGCGGCCCGCATGTTGGGTTCGGAGAATAACGACCCCATAACTCCCGGCGGCTTTGCCTCCAATAACGCCGGCGGCATTCTGGCGGGCATCTCCAACGGCGATGACATCTTGGTCCGGGCTGCGGTCAAGCCCATCCCCTCCATCGGCCTGGAGCAGCAGACCATCGACCGGGCCGGGCAGCCCCGCTCTCTGAGCATTAAGGGCCGTCATGACATCAGCGCCATTCCCCGTATTGTCCCGGTCATCGCCGCCATGGTGCGCCTGACCCTGACGGATTTCCTGCTGCGGCAGAGGACCATAAAATGACAGTTTTCAGTTTTCAGTTTTCGGTTGTCAGTGAGTTTTTATGGCAGTGAAGGTTGCTATTATCGGCGGCAGCGGCCAGATGGGGAAATGGTTCCAACGCTTCTTTGAAGGCCAGGGCCTGGATGTGCTGGTGGCGGACCTGGACACCCCCCAGACGCCCCAGGAAGTGGCGGCGCTGGCGGATGTGGTCATTGTCTCCGTGCCCATCCCCCGGGTGAAAAAGGTGGTGAAGGAGGTGGCGCCCCATCTCCGTCCCGAAGCTGCGCTCATGGATTTCACCTCCGTCAAGCAGGTGCCCCTGACCGCGATGTTGAAGCATTTCAAGGGAGAAGTGGTGGGCACCCATCCCTTGTTCGGACCGGGGCAGGAGAGCATCAACGGCCTGACCATGGTGCTTTGCCCGGGGCGGGGGGAACGCTGGTTTAACTGGCTTAAGGACCTTTTGGAAAAGGCCGGCGCCCGGGTGAAAGTCACCACGGCCACGGAGCATGACCGGCTCATGTCTGTAGTCCAGGGACTGGCCCACTTCACCTTGATTTCCCTGGAAATGGCCATCCGCCAGTTAAAGGTGCCGCCCCAGGACTTGGAGGATTTCGCCACTCCCACCTTTGCCACCTTGCACAGCCTGGCCCGGCATCTCTTCACTCAGGACCCGGAACTCTACGCCTGCATCCAACTGGCGAACCCCGCCAACCGCACGGCGCTGCGGGCTCTGGAGGATTCCGTGGCCGATATCCTCTATTTTATCCAGCGTCAGAACCCCGACGGCTTGGTGCGCCTGATTGAAAGCGTCAAAGAAGGGTTCATTACCGAAAAACAGAGTTGATCTCGCGCCTTTCTTTGCGCCTTGGCGTCTTTGCGTGAGAATATTTTTTCACGCAAAGACGCAAAGGCGCAAAGACGCAAATAATGGGAGAGAATCATGCTGGATCTCAAGTTTGTCCGGGATAACCTGGATATTGTCAAGCAAGCCTTAAAAAACCGGGGATCGGAGCTTTCCCTGGATGAATTCCAGCAGCGGGAAAGCGAGCGCCGTCGCTTGTTGACTGAGGTTGAGGGACTGCGGGCCGAACGCAACCAACTCTCCAAAGAAGTGGGCCTGAAGAAAAAGGCCGGACAACATGCCGAGGCCCAGCCCTTGATGGACCGGGTGGGAGTGATCAACGCGGCCATTAAAGGGCTGGAAGGCCAGGCCGTCGAGCATGACGCCTGGGTCCGGGACTTCCTCCTGAACCTTCCCAATCTGCCCCATTCTTCCGTACCAGTCGGCGCGTCCGCGGATGACAACCCGGTGGTCAAGACCTGGGGCGAGGCTCCCAAGTTTGCCTTTGAACCTAAGGCCCACTGGGAAATCGGGGAAAATCTGGGCATCCTGGACTTCGAGCGGGCCGCCAAGATCACCGGCGCCCGCTTCGCCCTGCTCAAAGGACCCGGGGCCCTGCTGGAGCGGGCCCTGATCAACTTCATGCTGGACCTGCACACCCGCAAGCAAGGATATCTGGAAGTCCTCCCCCCCTTCATGACCAACCGGGCCTCCATGCAAGGCACCGGCCAGCTGCCCAAGTTCCGGGAGGACCTTTTCAAGCTGGAGGGCTGGGATTACTTCCTGGTGCCCACCGCGGAGGTGCCGGTGACCAATATCCACCGGGAAGAAATCCTGAAAGAGGAAGACCTGCCCCTCCTCTACACCGCCTACACCCCGTGTTTCCGTTCCGAGGCGGGCTCTTACGGCAAAGACGTGCGGGGGCTGATCCGGCAGCACCAGTTCAATAAGGTGGAGTTGGTGAAATTCACCACCCCGGAAACCTCCTATGACCACCTGGAGAGCCTGCTTAACGACGCGGCAGAGGTCCTCCAGGAACTGGGCCTGCATTACCGGGTGGTGGTCCTGTGCACCGGGGATATGGGTTTTTCCGCGGCCAAAACCTATGACATCGAAGTCTGGCTGCCAGGCCAGAACCTCTACCGGGAAATCTCTTCCTGCAGCAATTTCGAGGACTATCAGGCCCGCCGCGCCGAAATCCGCTTCCGCCGGGCCGGGGCCAAAGGCACCGAACTGGTCCACACCTTGAATGGCTCCGGCTTGGCCGTGGGCCGCACCCTGGTGGCTATTTTGGAAAATTATCAACAGGAAGACGGCAGAGTGGTGGTGCCGGAGAAGTTGAGGGGGTATATGGGGGGGATGGAGAAGATATAGTTTATAGTTTTTAGTTTTTAGTTCGAGAGTATCACAATCACTCAAACTACTTTCCTGGATAATGATAGTATCATTTTTCTAATATCAATTATGGGGGCCTGAAGGTGCTCCAAATCAGTCTCGTTTAGAT
>JAKAGH010000336.1 GCA_021817645.1 Deltaproteobacteria bacterium | reverse complement strand
GGATTAGGAAAGCGCCCGATAATCCCCCTAAATCCCCCTTTTGGAAAGGGGGACTTCAAAACACCTGCTCCGACATCTTTACGGCTTTTGAATAAAACTTTCGATCTGAGAGAGGTTTTGAAATAGGTTATAGCAACTACCCAAACCCAAAACCCTCCTCATACGCCCCGGACCTCCGGGCCCCAGATGTATTTGTGTAGTTGCAGGTTCAGGCGCAGCGGCAAGCCGCTCTCCAGAATCCAGACTGCCGCGTCCTGGGGCGGGACTTCCCCGAACACCGGGGAGATGAGCAGGGGCACGCGGCCGGCCAGGCCGTGCCGCTGGATGACTGCCACCCCCCAAGCGAAATCGCCTCGATCCCTGATGACCAACTTAACCTCATCCCCCGCGTGCAGATATTGCAAATTGTCCCAAAGATTATAGGACTCCATGCCGGAACCGGGGCACTTCAGGTCCAGGATGCGGCGCACCCGGGCATCCACGTCCCTGATGGGCACAGAGCCGTTGGTTTCTAACAGCACCTCCAGGCCCGCGTCCGCCAGGGAGGCAAGAAGCGGCAGGGTCCCGGCCTGGAGCAAGGGCTCGCCGCCGGTGACCAGCACCCGCCGGGCCGGGTGGGACCCGGCGGCGGCCAGCAGCTCTGCCGCAGTCATCTCCACCCCTCCTTCATATGCGTAAGTGGTATCGCAATAATGACAGCGCAGATTACAGCCCGTCAGGCGCAGAAAAAACGCGGGCAGCCCGGCCAGAGTAGATTCCCCCAGGATACTGCTGAAAGTTTCACAAATCTGCAATACCATTAAATACTGCTTTCCCTTTTGGGTTTTCCGTTTTCCGTTAAAAATTACAAAGAAAGCCTAAGGTTACAAATTCTGTTGGCCGGCTTGGCCGGAGAAGCGCATTTATGGTATTATCCCCTGCCGCCCGGGGGAAAGCAACAGGTTATGGAGGGGTTTCAAAGAGTTATTCGGACCCGGCTCCCCTCCCCTCCCCCCGATTCCTTCTACCCCCTGAAAAGCCCATAATTGGGCTAAATTTCACATGATTTTTCCATTGCCTTATCCGCCTCCTTGCCTTAGAATTAGATGCTTCTAAAAATAACCATGAGCATTCCCCAACCGCCGCTCCCGGTAAAGCCCGTGGTGAGTCTGATCCTGACCCGGAAAGACCTGGCGCCGCCGGTAATTCAGTGCCTCAGCGATTATTTCGGCCCCCCTGACTTGGTGGGACCCTGGTGGCCCTTTAATTTCACGGATTATTACAGTCGGGAAATGGGTGCACCGCTGGGACGGATTCTGGCCGCTTTCCTGCATCTGGCCGATCCAGGCCGGTTGGCGGATTGGAAGGTCTTCACCAATCAGTTGGAGGGCCGCTTCTCTTTGGGAAGCCGCCGCCTGATCAACCTCGACCCGGGTTATGTGGCCAAAGAACGGCTGGTTCTGGCCACCGGGAAAAATTACACGCACCGCCTCTATCTGGACCACGGAGTATATGGGGACCTGACCCTGATCTATTCCCGGGAAGGGTTCCAGGCGCTGCCGTGGAGTTATCCGGATTATGCCCGGGGCGAGATGCCGGCGCTCTTAGAGCGGGTGCGGCGCAAATATCTGTGGCAACTTAAGGAATTATCCGCGCCATGATCAAAAGTATGACGGCTTATGGCCGGGGAGAGGTGGAGGCCCTCGGCCAGAAATGGGTGGTGGAACTCCGCAGCCTCAATCACCGTTTTCTGGAACTGTCCCTGAACCTGCCCAAACGCCTGTGGGCCCTGGAAGACCAGGTCCGCAAGCTCATCAAAAACCGGATCAACCGGGGGCGGGTGGAGATGCAGATCACCTGGGATTCTCTGGGGGAGAAGTCCCTGACCCTGCGGCTGGACCAGAATCTGGTGCGGGAGGTGCGGTCCTTGCTGACCGGCCTCCTGGCCGCAGGAGAGATTCAGGAGCCCTTGCGGTTGGACCATTTCCTGCGTTTCTCCGACCTCCTGGTGACCAAGGAGGGGGAGACCCAGGAACTGGAGGAAAGCTGGGAACCGGTCTCCCAGGCGATATCCCAGGCCCTGGAAATTCTCGACGGCATGCGGCTCACCGAGGGCGCGGCCCTGGCTGCGGACCTGGCGGCCCACTTAGAGGTGATGCGCCGGGAAGCCGGCCGGATTGCCGCCCAGGCCGCCCTGATTCCGGAGCTCTGGCGGGAGAAGGTGACGGCCCGGCTGGCGGAGATCCTGCCGGAAGCCGGTCCTCTGGACGAAGGCCGCCTGGCCCAGGAAGTGGCCCTGTTGGCCGAGCGCCGGGATGTTTCCGAAGAACTGGCCCGCCTGGAGAGCCACGTCTCCCAGTTTCAGCAAGCCCTGGAGAGCCAGGGCGCGGTGGGCCGGAAGATGGAATTTCTCTTGCAGGAGATGCTCCGGGAAGTGAACACCATCGGCTCCAAGGCCGGAGACCTGCTGATTTCCCAGGCGGTGCTGGAGATCAAAGGCACTCTGGAGCGCCTCCGGGAACAGGTGCAGAACATCGAGTAATACCAAATCATTAACCTGCAACGGGATGGCAGGATTAGCGGCGTTCATCGGCGGTTATCGGCGGTTAAATATCAGCCGCCGATGCACGCCGATACACGCCGATCCAAGGGATTGATTACGTAAAGAAGCGAACCTGCCATAAGGTACTCAAGGGGGGAAACATATGGACGGAAGGTTGGTAAATATCGGGTTTGGCAATACCATCATCGCCCATCGGGTCGTGGCGGTGGTCATGCCCGGTTCGGCGCCCATGAAACGCCTCCGGGAAGACGCCCGGAACGCCCAGCGTCTCATCGACGCCACCCATGGCCGCAAGACCCGCTCGATTATCGTCACCGACAGCAATCATATCATTCTCTCCGCGGTCCACGCCGAGACCCTGTCCTTGCGGCTCAACGGCCACGGAACCGGGCGCGGCGACTCCTCCGAGAAGGAAGAGTAAGTGCCGGGAGAGATCTTCGTGGTCACCGCGCCTTCGGGCACGGGCAAGACCACTCTGCTTAAAGCCCTGCTGGCCGCGGACCCTCGCCTGCGCTTCTCCATCTCCTACACCACCCGGCAGCCGCGGCCCGGTGAGGTGCCGGGGCGGGATTATTTTTTTGTCGGCCTGGAAGAGTTCCACCGGCTGCGGGACCGCGGCCAGTTGGCGGAATGGGTGGAGCAGTTCGGCTACGGCTACGGCACTTCCAAGGAGTGGATTATCCAGGCCCTGAACTCCGGCCAGGACCTGGTCTTCGACCTGGACACCCGGGGAGCCCGGGCCCTGAAGGAGAGCTTCCCCCAGGCGACCCTGATCTTTATTATCCCCCCCAATCTTGCGGAACTGGAGCGGCGTCTTAAGAACCGGGGCAATCTGGAGCCTGAAGAACTGGCCCGGCGTCTGGAGCAGGGCAGCGAGGAGCTTAAAGAAATCCCCTGGTACGACTTCCTGGTGGTCAACGCCAAGATCGCCGCAGCCCTGGAGCAGCTCCGGGCCATCGTCACCGCCAGACGGTG
>JAKAGH010000335.1 GCA_021817645.1 Deltaproteobacteria bacterium | reverse complement strand
ATGAGCTGATGAAAACGAAAGCGTCGATCTTGATTCTCTGGGCCGCGGTTCTGACGGGGTTAGTCTTGCTGAGCGGGTGCTCGCCGCCTAAATCGGAACCGGTAAAAACCGTGGCCATCCCGGACGGGGAGTATGACCCTGCGGTCTGGGGCAAGGCCTATCCCCTGGAGTACGATTCCTGGCTCAAGAGCAAAGAGCCTAATGCTACCGGCAGTAAATACCGCAAGGGCTGGACCGGCAGCGCCAAGTTCGACAAGCTCAGCGAATATCCTTATTTGTCCCTGCTTTTCAATGGTTGGGGGTTCGGGGTGGAGTACAACGAAATCCGGGGCCACTACTATATGCTCATCGACCAGTTGGAAATCGACCCTTCCCGGCTCAAGGCCGGAGGCGTCTGCCTCACCTGCAAGACGCCCTTCGCTCCCAAGCTGAAGGAGGAAATGGGCCCCAATTATTTCAAAGACCCTTATATGGACGTCCATGCCAAGATTCCCCCCCAGTTCCAGCGCATGGGAGTGATGTGCATCGACTGCCACGATAATAAAACCATGGATTTGCAACTGTCCCGCTGGACCCTGAAAAAGGCCTTGGGCGAGATCGGCAAAGACCCCGCTACCGCCACCCGCCAGGAGAAGCGCAGCCTGGTGTGCGCCCAGTGCCACGTGACCTATGTCATCAGAAAAGATAAGGACATGAAATCCACCGACGTCTTCTTTCCCTGGCACGGCAGCAAGGAAGGGGATATCTCCATCGAAAACATCATCAAGGTGATCAAGAGCGATCCCGCTTTCCTGGAGTGGAAGCAGACGGTCACCGGCTTCAAACTGGGCTTTTCCCGGCACCCCGAATACGAGGTCTATTCCCGGAACAGCGTCCATTGGCAGGCCGGGGTCTCCTGCGCGGATTGCCATATGCAGTATATGCGGGTGGGGGTGAACAAGATCTCCAATCATAACCTGGGCAGTCCCCTGGCCCAGGGCATGGTGGCCTGCCAGCAGTGCCACGCGGAGACCGCGGAGTGGCTGAAGGCCCAGGTCCTCGCCATCCAGGACCGCACCACTTCGCTCTTAAACCGGGCGGGGTACGCCACCGCGGTGACGGCCAAGCTCTTTGAAGCCGCCAATCAGGCTCAAGCCGGTGGAAAACAAATCAATCAAGACCTGTATAAAAAGGCCCAGGATTTGTATGGCGAGGCCTTTTACCGCATCAATTATATCGGCGCGGAAAACTCCGCGGGCTTCCATAATCCCACGGAAGCGGGCCGTATTTGCGGGGACTCAGTGGCCTTTGCCGAAAAATCCGCCGCGTTGCTGCGCCAGGCCCTGGCCCAGGCCGGGGTGGACGTGCCGCAAGACGTCAACCTGGACCTGGGCAAATTTCTCCAGAAGCGGGGCGTCAAGGGTCTGAACTTCAAACCGGATGAGGAGTTTAAAGATCCTTTTCATATCCAGGAGATGCTGACCCCGGCCGCTTCCCTGGGTCTGCCGGCTGGGCCATGAAGCCGGTCCTGATCTTCCTGTTGCTGCTGGCTGCCGGTCTGGCTCCGGTCCAGGAACTGGCTTCGGAGGATCTTTTTAACCAGGGGCGGGAGATTTTCAACAATAATTGCGCCCACTGCCATCGCAGCAATGGCGAGGGCCTGCCCGGCACCTTCCCGGCTTTGAATCAGGACCCCTTCGTAGTGGGGGACCCCCAGCCGGTCATTGCCACGGTGCTCCAGGGGCGTAAAGGCAAGTTAGGGCAGATGCCCACCTGGAAGGATAAGCTGAACGACCGGGAGATCGCCGCCGCGATCACCTACATCCGCCACGCCTGGTCCAATCAGGCCCCGGCCGTCACCACGGAGATGGTGGCGGCCACCCGAGGCAAGTGAGTCCTTAATTTTTGGGATTAGGGTTTAGGGATTAGTAACTTGCTTCATTGCTATCCCCCTTAACCCTTAACCCCCGGCCATTGTTTTTTCCCGCTGCTTGAACTATATTGAATCAATAGGCTTGGACTCGGGTGGCTCTATGGTTAACTACCCGTAAGTGATACGTAAAAAGGAGTGCGTCCATGTGGGAATATACGGACAAGGTAAAAGAACATTTTCTCAATCCCCGCAATGTGGGGGAGGTGGAGAATCCTGACGGTGTGGCCACCGTGGGCTCCCTGGCCTGCGGTGATGCGCTCAAGCTGACTTTCAAACTGGATGAAAACGGACGCATCACCGACGCCCGATTCAAGACCTTCGGCTGCGCCAGCGCCATTGCCTCGGCTTCTGCGCTCACGGAGATGATTAAGGGCCTGACTGTGGAAGAGGCCGCCAAAGTCACCAACCAGGACATTGCCGAGTTTTTGGGGGGGCTCCCCGACGAAAAGATGCACTGTTCGGTGATGGGCCGGGAGGCCCTGGAGGCCGCCATCGCCCACTACCGGGGGGTACCCGCGCCCACCGAAGAAGGCAAGATCATCTGTGAGTGTTTCGGGGTCACGGAAGAGGAAATCGCCCGGGTGGTCCGGGAAAACAACCTGCGGACCATCGAGGAAGTGACCAACTACACCAAGGCCGGGGGCGGCTGCGGCGGCTGCCATGAGGCCATTCAGGAAATCATTGACCGGGTGCGGGGTGAGGGCAAGGCAGTTACCCGGCCCAAGCTCTCCAATATCCAGAAGATCAAAATGATCGAAGAGACCATCGACCGGGAAATCCGGCCCTTGTTGCAGCAGGATGGGGGTGACCTGGAACTCATCGACGTGGTGGGCAACCGGGTCCTGGTGGCCACCCGGGGGGCCTGCGCCTCTTGCGCCGCGTCCCAGCTGACCATGAAGCAGGTGGTTGAGGCCAAACTCCGGGAATTGGTCTGGCCGGAGCTGGAAGTGGAGGAGGTGACCCAGTGAAACCCATCTATCTGGACAACAACGCCACCTCCCAGGTGGCCCCGGAAGTCCTGGAGGCCATGCTCCCTTTTCTGCAAAACTTTTACGGCAACCCCTCCAGCATGCACACCTTCGGGGGCCAGGTGGGCCGCAAGGTCCGCGAGGCCCGGGAGCAGGTCGCAAACCTGTTAGGGGCTGCCCCGGACGAGATTATCTTCACCAGCTGCGGCACGGAGAGCGACAATACGGCCATCCGCTCGGCTCTGGCCACCAATCCCGGCAAGCGCCACATCGTCACCACCCGGGTGGAGCACCCCGCGGTCCTGTCGCTCACGGCCCGTCTGGGCCAGGAGGGCTACCGGGTCACCGAAATCCCGGTGGACGCCGAGGGCCGCCTGAATATGGAGCAATATGCCAAAAGCCTCTCCCCGGATACGGCCATCGTCAGCATGATGTGGGCCAACAATGAAACCGGGGTGATCTTCCCGGTGGAGGAGGCCGCCACCCTGGCTCATAACCGGGGCATCCTCTTCCATACGGACGCGGTGCAGGCCGTGGGCAAAATTCCCATTGACCTGCGCCGGAACAGCATTGATATGCTGTCGCTCTCCGGCCACAAGCTGCACGCGCCCAAGGGCGTGGGCGCGCTGTACGTGCGCAAAGGCACCCG
>JAKAGH010000334.1 GCA_021817645.1 Deltaproteobacteria bacterium | reverse complement strand
CCCACGGTGCCTCCGGACTGGTACATCCCTTATGCGGACACCGCCAGCGGGGTGCCGCCCATGGGTATCTTCGGGGACGGCTACCGTTACCACGTCACCGGCCTGATCCACGACGTGCGGGGCTTTCCCACGGAGCGGGCCGACGAGATCGCGCCTTTCCTGAACCGGCTCTTCCGCAAGATCAACCAGCACTTCCACGAGATCATGATGGTCCAGGAAGAACTGGCGGCGGACGCCGAGGTGCTGGTTATCGCCTACGGCTCCGTGGCCCGGTCCGCCCAGCGGGCCGTGCGGGAGGCCCGGGAGAAGGGGATCAAAGCGGGACTGCTGCAACTCGTCACCCTCTGGCCCTTCCCCCGGCAACTCCTGGAGCCGCACTTGAAGCGGGTTAAAGCCGTACTGGTGCCGGAGCTGAATCTGGGCCAGATGTCCCGGGAGGTAAAACGGGTGAACCAGGGGCGGACCAAGGTGGAGACGCTGAATCGTATCGATGGGAGTTTGATTACGCCGGGGGAGATTGTAGAGAGGTTGATGAAGATGTAGGGTGCGTTCCACGCACCATTTCATTGGATAATAGAATGCCACGCGAAAAAATTGTAAGAGATTTTGCGGAATGGGCTGCTTTTTCCTCAACACGCTCGGGTTGTCCGATCAAATCAAGGGAGGCCGTCTATCCTCTTATCAGAAAACCGAATTATGGAGAAATCTTTGATGGTGACCTTATTACCCAAGAAGAATTCGGAAGATGGCATGAAATAAATACGATGGCTATTTGCCAGGCTGACAGTAGATTACCTATCGGATGGGCAGTAAAATTAATCAATATTTACCTCAAAACTCGCGTTTATATAGCCAGAGATGGAAGAGATGGCTTAATTAAATGCATCCATCCTCCTATTGATAATGGTCTATGGAATGGCATTATGGGAGAATATGGTAATGAACCTGTAATAATTAATAAAACGCATTGCGTTTTGAAGATTAAAGATATTATTACTTATGATATCTACGAAATTATAATAGAAGGCTGTCGACTCATCGCAGAGATGCGAAGATGCCACTTAATAGAAGTCGAAGAATTATGGCAAGGCACAATGATTTAATGCAAGACGCGGTACAGTGCATGTTGCCAAACTGTAGCTTGGATACGAGGTTATGAAGGCAAGACGATGGTATGTGTAAGATTTTCAATTCAGCGGGACAGGCTGGCCGAATTCTGCCGCCAGCACCACATCAAAAAGCTCTCTCTTTTCGGCTCCGTGCTGCGGGATGACTTCCGAACAGACAGCAACATAGACGTTCTGGTGGAATTCGAACCGGGACATGTGCCGGGACTAGCTTTTTTCGGCATGGGAGAGGAACTTTCGGAAATCCTGGGGGGCAAGGTAGTTCTGCATACTCCCAAATTTCTGAAGTCCTGCATTCGGGAAAAGGTGATGGAGGAGGCTGAGGTCCAATATATCGCTATCTAAGGATAAGGTATCCAAGCAGGAGCTTGGACGGACAAGTGGCGTTCCCAAGCAGAGCTTGGGAACGAGGTGGGAAGGAGAAGACCCGTGGCCACGGTAGTATGGGAGGAAATCAAACAGGAAGGCATTAGCTGGATTGCCAAGCGAGGCCTTTATCGCACGAAAGTCCCCGGCGGCTGGCTGGTGCGGGTGCAGACCTCGGAATCGGACTTTATCGTGTTCCTGCCGGACCCCGAGCATAAATGGGTGTAACCGGAAAAATAAGGTATCCAAGCAGAGCTTGGATGGATCATGGCGTTTCCAAGCGGAGCTTGGAAACGAATAGAAGAACCTGCGGCTCACCCAAAATCAGGAAAGCACTGGTGGCGCAGGCTTTCCAGCCTGCGCATCAAGACTTGTAGAGCCGAACAAAAGAGGTAGGGCGGGCGTCTCGCCCGCTCGCGTCAGCGCAGGCGAGACGCCTGCGCCACCAAGGAACCAGATAATGGTGGAGCGGGCCTCCGTGCCCGCCAAGCCCTAAGCGGGCACGGAGGCCCGCTCCACCGAGAACCAAAAAAAACAAAAGCTGAAAGCTGACCGCTGACAACTGAGAGCTAATCCCATGGCCGAATTTACCCAACTGATTTACAAATACCTGCGCCACGAAAAGAAGTTCCCCCATGTCTGGTGTCCGGGGTGCGGCAACGGCATTGTCCTGGGCGCTCTCATCCGGGCCATTGACCGCACCGGCTTCACCAAGGACGAGATCGTGTTGGTTTCGGGTATCGGCTGTTCCGGGCGTCTGAGCGTCTACGTAGATTTCAATACGCTCCACACCACCCACGGCCGGGCCTTGACCTTCGCCACCGGCGTGAAGCTGGCCAACCCCAAGCTCCAGGTCATCGTGGTCATGGGCGACGGCGACGCTACGGCCATCGGCGGCAACCATTTTATCCATGCGGCCCGGCGGAACCTGAATCTCACGGCCATCATCATCAACAACAATATCTACGGCATGACCGGGGGCCAGTACTCCCCGACCACACCTTACGGCTCCCGGACTACTACGTCCCTCTATGGCCACATCGAGCACCCCTTTTCCATCGCCGAACTGGCGGTGACCGCGGGCGCGGCCATGGTGGGCCGGGGCACGGTCTATCACGCCAACCTGCTGGACCAGTTGATGGAAGCCGCCATCTTGAAGCGCGGCTTCGCGGTGGTGGAAGTCATCAGCCACTGCCACACCCAGTTCGGCCTGAAAAACAAGCTGGGCGGGCCGGTGGAGATGATGCGCCGACAAAAGGAAATGGCCGTGCGGGTGGAAAAGGCACGAACCATGTCCCCGGAGGAACTGGCAGACAAAATCACCATCGGCACCCTGGTGGACCGGGACCTGCCCATCTATACCCAGGAATACCGCCGTATCCGGGAGGCGGCTAAGGCAAAATAAAATGATTCACCACAGAGACACAGAGGAAAGATTTATTTTTGCCTCGGCTCCACCCCAAGGCAAAAATAGATTCTCTCTGTGAACCTCTGTGTCCTCAGTGCCTCTGTGGTGAAATCTTTTATCTTTTCCAGGAGTTGCATGAGCACACGCTACGAAATCAGGTTGGCCGGGTCCGGGGGCCAGGGGTTGATCCTGGCGGGCATCATCCTGGCCGAGGCCGCGGGCATTTATGACGGCAAGTTCGTCTGCCAGACCCAGAGCTACGGGCCTGCGGCCCGGGGCGGGGCTTCCAAGGCCGAGGTGGTGATCAGCGACGCCGAGATCGATTACCCCAAGGCCATCCAGCCGGACGTTTTGTTGGCCATGAACCAGAAATCCCTGGACACCTATCTCGGCGACCTGAAGCCGGAGGGCCTGCTCATCGTGGACGCCACCCTGGTGCCGGAAGTGCCCCTCGACCGGTTCATAGCCATCCCCTTCACCCAGATCGCCCGGGATTTAGGGAAAGAGATGGTGGCCAACATCGTGGCCCTGGGGGCCCTGGCGGCCCTGAGCCACGCCGTCACCCCGGAAAGCCTGGAGAAAGCGGTCCTGGCCCGGGTGCCTAAGGGCACCGAGGAACTGAACCAAAAGGCGCTGG
>JAKAGH010000042.1 GCA_021817645.1 Deltaproteobacteria bacterium | reverse complement strand
CGCCGATTTCCTCAAGGCCTATAAGGCCAAATACGGCAACGAAGAGCCCTCCTACCACAGCGCCGGGGGCTACGCCGCGGGCCTGATCCTGCAAAACGCCATCATGAAGGCCGGGTCCACCGACACCGATAAGGTCAAGGCCGCGTTGGACGGGACAGATATGTACACCTTCTACGGCCGCATCAAATACGACACCACTCCCAAGGCCCACGGGCTGCAGCTGGGCCACGAGATGATCATCGTCCAGTGGCAGAAAGGCAAGGACGGCAAGCCCGAAAAAGTGGCAGTGTGGCCCGCAGCCGCGGCCACCGGCAAAGGGATGTTGTGTAACCGTTAATTTTTGCTGAGCCTGCCGCGGCCGCTTCCTGCCTGGAAACGGCCGCGGGGGCATTCAAGAGAGCCCGTATTTGACGCAAATTCTGCCCTCCATCATCGACGGACTGCTCATCGGCTTCGTCTACGGCGTGGCCGCCATGGGGCTGACCCTGATCTGGGGCGTGATGCGGGTCATCAACCTGGGCCACGGCGCCACCATGGCCCTGGGGATGTTCTGCACCTACCTCCTGTTCAGCGACTTTGCCGTCAACCCCTACCTGGGGATGGTGGCGGTGGTCATCCTCTCCCTGCTCTTCGGGGTCATAATTTACGGGATAGCCCTGCACCGGGTGATCCAGTCGGGGTATCTCTCTACCCTGCTGGCCACTTTTGCCGTCAATATGATCATCATCGGCGTCGGCACCGCGGTCTTCACCACCTCTCCTCAAAATATCGATTTTTCCGCGGGCTCCATCACCCTGGGTCCGGTGATCCTCCAGGGAACCCGCCTGCTGGCGGCCCTGGCCGCGGTGGTGATCACCGGGGCGCTCTACCTGTTTCTCTATTTCACCCGGCCGGGGAAGGCCATCCGGGCCGTGTCCAATAACCGGGCCGCGGCGGAGTTGATGGGGATTCCCTCTTCTTACGTCCTGGCCCTGGCCTTCGGTCTGGGCACCATGCTGGCCGCGGTGGCCGGGGGGCTCACCTCCACCTTCTTCCCCTTCACCATCTTGAGCGGCAGCACTTATCAGTTAAAATCCTTTGTCATTTGTGTCCTGGGCGGCCTGGGCAATCCCCTGGGCGCACTACTGGGCGGCCTGTTCCTGGGGGGCCTGGAAGGCATCATCCCCACCTTCATGCCGGTGAGCTGGGTGCCGGTGGTGGAGTTCGCCTTATTCGTCTTGGTCCTGGTGGTTAAACCCACCGGGCTGTTGGGGTCCAAGTAGATGAATGCCTGGCGGCAACCCGGATTCTGGTTCAGTTTTCTCCTGATATTCCTGGGTGGCCTGGTGGTCCTGGTCCTGCGTCAGGACACGCTCCGGGAGAATGCGTTCACGATTTTGATGTTCATCGGCCTGGCTTCCAGCCTGAA
The DNA here is from genome assembly GCA_021817645.1 of Deltaproteobacteria bacterium. Taxonomy (GTDB): domain Bacteria; phylum Desulfobacterota; class Desulfobaccia; order Desulfobaccales; family 0-14-0-80-60-11; genus SURF-52. The sequence continues at coordinate 13,594 of JAKAGH010000042.1, read as the reverse complement.
CATCCTCATGGGCTACACCGGTTATGTCAATTTCGGCCATATCGTCTTTTTCGGCCTGGGGGGGTATTTCGGCTTCTTTCTGGTGAGTGAAATGGGCTGGCCGGTTTACCTGGCCGCCCTGGGCGGCGGGGTCCTGTCCGCGATCATCGCCCTGATCATCGGCGCCGCGGTCCTGCGCCTGCGGGGCGCCTACTTTGCCCTGGCCACCATCGGCGTTAACGAAGCGGCCCGGGCCTTTGTCAGCAATTTCGAGCCCTTCGGCGGCTCCACCGGCTTATTTGTCAACTTTTCCGCCTATGACCGCTATGGCGGCGCGGCTCATGCCCTCTGGTTCACTTTCATCCTCCTGTGGCTCGTCGTCCTGGCGGTGGTCGTGGTGAGTTATTTGGTGAAGCGCTCCCGTTTCGGCCTGGGCCTCAGCGCCATCCGGGAGGATGAAGACACGGCCATGGTCATGGGCGTCAACGCCCCCCGGGACAAGACCAAGGCCTTTTTGATCTCTGCCTTCTTCCCCGGCCTCATCGGCACCCTCTATTTCTTTAAGAACGGCAATGTGGAGCCCGATGACGCGTTCCGTTTCCAGATGTCCCTGGAAATCCTGGTAATGGTGATGCTGGGAGGCAAGGGCTTGCTCCTGGGGCCGATAATAGGGACTTTCGCCTATGAACGGCTGCGGGGCTACCTGATTATCAGCCCCATTTTTAAGAACCTCCATCTGGCCCTGTCCGGTGGCATCCTGCTGCTCATCGTCCTCTTCGTCCCCGGGGGCGCGGTGGGCTGGCTCCGGGACCGCTTGCCGAAGCTCCGGAGGTGGCTGGAATGATCCTTCAGGTGAAAGAAGTCTCCATACGCTTCGGCGGCCTCCAGGCCTTATCGGATGTGAGTTTCGAGCTGTCCCCGGGGGAGATTATGGGGCTCATCGGCCCCAATGGCGCGGGCAAGACCACCCTGTTCAACGTCATTAACGGCGTCTATCCCCCCACCAGCGGGGAAGTGGTCTTCCGGGATGAAAAGATTACCGGCCTGCCCTCTTACGAGGTGGCCCGGCGGGGTCTGGCCCGGGCCCACCAGGTGGTGCGGCCGCTGAACGACCTGACGGTGCGGGAAAACGTCATGGTGGGAGCCTGCTTCGGCCGGGAACGTCACTCCCGGGGCGCGGCCGCCGCGGTCGCCGAGCAGGCCCTGGCCCAAGTGGGCCTGCGGGACCGGGCCGAGCAAATGGCCGGCAACCTCAACGTGGCCCAAAAGAAACGCCTGGAACTGGCCCGGGCCCTGGCTGCCCATCCTTATCTCTTGCTGTTGGATGAAGTGCTGGCCGGGCTCAATCCCTCGGAAATCACCGAGATGGTGGAGACCGGCCGCCGCATCCGGGACGAAGGGATCACCATTCTCATGATCGAACACGTCATGCAGGCGGTGATGAGCGTCTCGGACCGCATCATCGTCCTGGATTACGGCCAGCTCATCGCCGGGGGCAAACCCGAGGAAGTGGCCAGCAATCCCCAGGTCATCGAAGCCTACCTGGGCGATCCGGAAATGACCGCCAAGCTGATGGCCGAGTAATAATATGAACCTGTTAGAAATCAATGACCTGACTTCCGGTTACGAAGGTGTCCAGATCCTCTGGGGCGTAAACCTGCGCCTGGAGCAAGGAAAACTCACCACCCTGGTGGGCTCCAACGGCGTGGGCAAGACCACCCTGCTCGCGACTGCCATGGGGCTGCTGCGCCCCTGGCAGGGCACCGTCACCTTCGCCGGCAAAGACGTCACCTTTCTGCCGGCCTACGCCCGGGCCAAGGCCGGCATGGTCCTGGTCCCGGAAGGCCGCCAACTCTTCACCGACATGACGGTCTTGGAAAACCTGGAGATGGGTGCCTTTTCCAAGCGGGCCCATGCCAACTTTAAGCAAAACCTAGCCAAGGTCTTCGAGCTCTTTCCCCGGCTCCAAGAGCGGGCCAAACAAAAGGCAGGCACCTTAAGCGGCGGCGAGCAGCAGATGGTGGCCGTGGCCCGGGGCCTGATGGCCGAGCCGGAAATTCTGATCCTGGACGAACTCTCCCTGGGCCTCTCCCCGCTGCTGGCCCTCACCCTGTTTGAATCCCTCACCCGCCTGAAAAAAACCGGCCTGACCATGCTCCTGGTGGAGCAAAACGTCTCCATGGCCCTGGCCGTGAGCGACTACGCCTACGTCCTGGCCGAAGGCCGGGTCCACCTGGAAGGCCCGGCCCGGGACCTTCTCAAGAACGACGAAGTCCGCAAGGCCTATTTAGGGATTTAAAACATTTTTTGGTAGGGGTGCACCCAGGTGTGCCCCACGTGTGCGCGCCAAAAGGGCGGACACACGGGTCCGCCCTTACAGTTCAAAGCACAATGATCTTTGTCATTCTGAGTGCAGCGATGAATCTAGATTCTTCAATCGCTGCGCTCCGTTCAGAATGACAATGAAAAAGCCGGGGGAAGCGGGCCTCACCCGCCTCCCCCGGCTTTTCCATGTTTGCGTCTTTTCTTTGCGCCTTAGCGTCTTGGCGTGAGTTTTTTTTCTTACAGCCGGTAGCGCTCCTCCACGATGCGCTCCACTTCTTCCTCGGTGGGCATGGTGTCCCGGTAGCCGCCCATGTATTGGTTACGCAGCCACCTAAATAAGCTCACCGTTTCGTTGATGCGCACGATCTCCGGGATATCTCCGCTTTTCACGGTCTTGATGTGCTGGTTGTATTGGCCCAGCATGGAGACCACGTCGTAGAAGGTGGCCGCGTCCCGCTTGATGCCCCGCTTGAAGGATTTCCCCTCCTTGGGATAGATGCAGTCCGGCGCGGGGTTGCCGGAGATGTCGATGCGCTGGAAGGGCCGGCGCACCGCCACCTGCCATTTCCTCGACTCCACCATCATCCGGGCGATCATGGGCCCGGCCCAGTCGTGGGTCTGGTGCCCCTGGGGACAGGCGGAGAAGAATTCCACCAAAGACGGGCCGTTGTAGGCGATGGCCTCCTTCAGGATCTTGATGGCGTAGAAGGGGTTGTCCATGGACAGCTTGGCCGCATAGACGTGAGAGATGGCCATGGCCTGGCTGATGATCCGGCGGTGCAGGGTGGTTTTGCCCGCGTATTTCTTGCCGATGGGGGAGGTGGAGCGGTCTGAACCGAAGCGGGTGGCCCCGGATTTTTGCATGCCGGTGTTCATGTAGCCTTCGTTGTTGTAGATCACCCAGGTGATGTCGTAGTTTTCCCCCAGCGCGTGGTTGAAGGGGCCGTTGCCGATGTCATAGATGGCGCCGTCCCCGGCGAAGACGATGAGTTTGGTAAGCACGCTGTTGTAACGGTTCTGGTAGGCCTGGTCCAGGCTGAATTTCGACCCCAGGGCCGCGGCCGAGGCGGTGCCGAACCCATAGTGGCCCGTGGGGTAGATGCGGGTGTTGAAGGGGTTGACCAGCTCCGAGACCTGGTTGCAGCCCGTGGCGTTGATGGTGTAGATGTTGAACCCGTGGTCCAGCATGTGCTCGATGGCCCGCTTGTTCTTCTCGGAGAGGATCTTCAGACCCTGGTAGAAGGTGGCGATGCCTTGCGGGTGGTTCCGCAGGGACTCCGCGGCAAAGAAAGTGAGGAGGTTGATCACGCCTTCGCCGCAGCCGGGGCACAAGGTGTGCTTGCCGGGATAGAGCTTGGAATAGACAAAGAGCACCTGGTGGTTGAGGGAGAGCTGGTCCACGGCAGGGGTCAGATTCACCGTATTGTCCCAGGCCCGGAATTCTTCCGGGAGAAAGTCCGTGTCCCGGACATCCGTTTTGGCCACCATTTTCAGGGCATCGGTGGGGCAGACCTGGGCGCAGACGCCGCAGCCCTTGCAGGACGCGGGATCGGGATTGATATTCAAGGCGAACCGGTCCCAGGGCACGCCTTTGGGGAGACTCTTGAAGACCTTGAAGAACGGCTTGGCCTCATCATTGATGGGCCGGTCGGTGACCGTGGAATAGAGGGCCGAATCGGGGCAGGACGCGGTACACAGGCCGCAGGCGATGCATTTGGCATGGTCATAAACCGGAATCTGGGTGCCGATGTAGCTCATGTCCCGGTAGCGGCTGGTGGCCGCGGGCACTATGGGCAGGAAGCGGTCCCAGGGGACCTTCTTGCCGTCCAGGATGGGCTGCACCATGCGCCGGTGGAAGAGGTCCTGGTAGTCCTCCACCAGGTTCACCGGGTGGATGGTGCCCATCTCGTCTTTTTCCGTGAGCATCACGGGCAAGCCCGAGGTACCCGGACCCTGGCCGAAATTTTCCGGCAGGGGCGGGGAATAAATGGGATTGGTGGCATCCAGGGCCTGGGCTCCCGGAGCCTTCTCGGCGACGTGGCCGGAGGACTGCTCCGCCCCGTACTTGAGGAGAGAGATGTTGGCTTCCAGCATCTCCTTCTTTTTGGTCCCTAGCTTTTTCTCCAGGATCTTTTTAAAGCGCCGCTCGAATTCCTTCTCCGGCAGAATTCCCATTTCCTTGTTGACCAGGCCCAGGACCGCGGCCCCGGGGAGGTTCTTATTCAGGTGCAAGAGGGCCGCCTTGGTGCCGTCCAGGGTCAGGAGCTTGATGCGCCGGTATTTGATCAATGCCTGTACCTGGGAAGGGAAGGTGGCCATCACGTCGTAGCAGCTTTGGTGGGTATTGATGACCAGGAGGCCGTTTTCCTTGAGGCCGCCCACGTACTCCCGGAGGATCTGGTCCGACAGGAACTTCTCGTTGAAAAAGACCAGCACGTCCTGTTCGGTCAATTCCGAACTGTTGCGGATGGGCTGGGAGGAGATGCGCAGGTTCATGAAGACCGGCGCGCCTTTCCGGGCCGCGCCGTAGCGGGCTCCGGACTGCACGTATTTCCGGCCTGTGCCCATCTCCTCGTTATAAATGAGGGCCGCGGACTCCAGCGCGGTCTTGACCCCTTCCGCGCCCACGCCGATAAAGGTCATGCCCAGTTCCCGCTCCAGGTAACCGGGCAAGCCCGCGGGCCTCAGGGTCAGGGGCCCTTCGATGCCCACATAAAAATCCCGGTGGAAGCGCCGCTTCTTTTCGAAGCAGGACATCATATTCTCCACCACCGCGGCCGCGTCGTATTTATTAAAGTCTTTGCTGCCCAGGCCGTACACCCCGTGGAACAGGGTGGGCATATCCTCCCGGCCGTAAATGCGGTGCTCCTTTTTGCCTTCCCGGCCCGCCCGCAGGGAAACCTGCAACGAGGCCTGCACATCCGCCAGGAGCAACTGGTTATGGGCGGTGCCGGCGCGCTCCAGCACGCTGATATACTTGGCCTTGCGCATCCCGTAAGCCAGTTCCTCATAGCAGGGCGGATTAAACAAAACAGGCCGTACCACCCCGATCTTGTAGCCTTTCACATCCCGGTAATAGTCCACCACATCCTTGACCACGCCCGCGGCGGACCCCAGGATGACGACCACCATGTCCGCGTCTTCGGTGCGGTAGCAATCCACCACCTTGAGATTGGTGCCCAGGATACGGTTCATGAGGTTCATGGCCACCACAAAACCCCGCTTGAAGAAACGGTAGGCCAGGTCCTGGGCCACCTGCCCTTCCATGGTCAGGTCGGTGTCGGTGAAGGTGCCGGTGAGGGTCCCGTGCTCGAAATTCGGCTGGTAGAGGCGGTTGGGGGGGCCGACAAAAAATTCCAGGAAGCTGTTGGAGAGATCCTTGATATTTTCCAGGGCATGGCTCTTGATGAAACCGTCGCCGATGACCATGGTGGGGAGCATCACCTGTTTCAGTTCCGAGACCTTGAAGGCGATGGGCAAAAGATCGTGCAACTCTTGATTATTCTCGGACACCAGCTGTGCCCAGCCGGCGTTGCGCACCGCGTAGAAATCCGTATGGCCGCAATGAATGCTCAAAGACCCTTTGTTCACTTCCCGGGCCATGACGGTCATCACCACCGGCAGGCGTTTGCCGGCCACGGAGAAGAGATTCTTGGTCTTCAGCACCAGCCCCTGGGAAGAGGTGTTATCAACATAGCGGCCGCCCTGGCAGGCCATGGCTTCCACCGCGGCGATGGCCGACAGTTCGTCGGAGGGCTGAAAATACATCAGTTCCGTGCCGAACAGATTTTTCTGGCCGTTGGCTGCGTACCTGGCAAAGGTTTCGGCAATGGGGGTGGAGGGGGTGATGGGGTAGCCGCAAAGGCCGTCCACCACCCGGGTCAGCACCGAGATGGCGGCCTGGTTCCCGTCCATCAGGACTTCGTAACGCCGCCGCATGGTCTCCAGCTTCTTTTCCGGGATGTTGGCCAGATCGAAGGCAAAGAGCTCCCGGGCATCAAACCGCTCCCATTCAGTCTGCCAATCAACGGGTACGACCTGCTCCCGTTTGACGCTCCGCAGCTTGTGGTAGGGGAGTTGCTGGCGCAAGTTGTCGATCTCGGCGCTCGGTCTCATGGGCGTTCTCCTTAAACTGGGACTTTTTCAACCTCTGAAAAAAAGGGGCTTTTCTGTCATGCTGGGGGAGCGCAGAGGGCGAAGAGTCTCATTAAAACAAGAGCCTTCGCTTCGCTCGGGATGACAAAACAGGACTTTTTAACAGTAATCTAACTTTTATTTACCTAGAAACTCTAAGTCTTCGCAAGGAAATATCAATTGACGGATAAAAAATTATCCTTCATATTTAAAAATATTATTATATGAAGGATAAGCAAATTGATCGGCGGCTACATTCTCACAGAATTTTCCCCGGGCCAACGCCAAACCCACAGGGAGGCCGCGGAGATTTACCGGGCCTTTCTCCAAGCCCTGGCCCAGAGCCGCACTCATAAAGGCGGCATGCATTGGAAGCGGATCCGGGGCCGGGATTACCTCTACCGCTACCGGGACCGCCTGGGCCACGGCGAGAGTCTCGGCCCCCGGGGGGAAGGGACGGAGCGGCTCTTTGCCCAATTTACCAGGGAGCGCCGGGAGGCAGCCGCCCGCCTCCACGCCGCGCGCCTGCGGCTGCAGGAGCAAGCCCGGTTTTGCCGCGCCGCCCTGATTAACCGGGTGCCCAAAACTGCGGCCAAGATCCTGCGGGTACTGGAGCAACACGAAACCGGCCGGAACCTGCTGGTCATCGGCACTACCGCCCTCTACGCCTATGCCGGCGGGGCCGGGGTCTTTCTGGAGCCGCCGGCTCTCCTGGCCGCAGCCCAGCGCGGCCTGACCCTGGCCGCGGCCGGAGAGATGTCCTGGGAAGAACTGCTGCACGCGGCGCGGCGCACCGACCGCTCCTTTACCCCGCTCCCCGGGATGACTTGCCGGGCTGCGAACCAAGACGGTTTTCAGGTGATCTTCCTGAAATCCGGACTGAGGCAGCGCGGCAAACAAAAAACCATCACCGTCCCCGGGGCCCGGGAACCCTTGCCGCCGGAGGCAGGGAACCTCCAGTTCCTGACAAGTTCCTCCAAATTCTCCCAGGTGGTCATCGGCAAAGACGGGGGGCCCGCCACCATGGTGGTTCCCGACCCCCGGGCCTTTGCCCTCAACAAGCTCTGGCTGAGCCAGCAGGAGGAGCGGGCAGAAGCCCGGCGGCGTGACGACCGCAGCCAGGCCCTGGCCGTGGCCGCGCTGGTCTTGCGTTATCTGCCCCAATACGACTTCCTGGCCACCGACCTGGACATGTTCCCCCAGGACCTGGCCCCCGACGCGGGGCAATGGGCCGCGGGGGGAGAGACGACCGGAGAGGAGGACATGGAATATTAAATAATAACTAGCCCTTAATCAAAGGGATGACTTGTTTCCGCGCGCCAAAAGGATTATTTTTAAACCACGGGCTTGGGCCTTTATCTTCAGGAGCAAACGGGAGAAAATTATGCGGGCCAGGGTCAAGACGCGCGCCTCGTGGGCCTTGGGGGGAATCGTCGTCTTTCTCCTCCTGAATTATCCTTTGCTGCAGATTTTTAACCTCGATGCCACCTGGGGCGGGATACCCCTTCTGGTTTTATACCTCCACGGGGTGTGGCTCGGGGCCATTGTTGCCCTTTATGCCCTGGGAAGGGGCTTGACTTCCCGGGATTAATACCAGCTGCGCGTGGCCGGAAGAGAAATGAGAAATTGACCTATATCGGCGTGCCGCGGCGGTTAATATTAGACCGCCGCTTCACGCCGCTTCCTCTGGCGTCGCCTATCCAGGCGATTTTGGGATAAACGGCAAGGCGGGTCACTATGCTGAGCACGGGATTGGTGGCGGCGATCGCCTTCGGCTATCTTCTGGGGCTCTTCGCCATCGCCTATTATGGGGACCGGCAACAGGCCCGGGGCAAGAGCCTCATTGCCAATCCCTATATCTATGCCCTGTCCCTGGCGGCCTATTGCACCGCCTGGACTTTCTACGGCAGCGTCGGCAAGGCGGCCACCTCCGGGGTGACCTTTCTCACCATTTATCTGGGCCCCACCATCATCGCCTTTTCCTGGTGGTTCGGTTTGCGCAAACTCTTGCGCATCTGCAAGGCCAACAACCTGACCACCATGTCCGATTTCCTGACGCTGCGTTACGGCAAAGGCGCGTTTCTGGGCGCGTTGGCCACCATCGTTGTGCTCCTGGCCATCACCCCCTATATCAGCCTGCAGCTCAAGTCCATCTCCGCCACTTTTAATATCCTGGTTAACCAGGAAACTGCCCCCCACCAAACCCTGCCGGTTTTTCGGGATACCGGCTTTTATGTGGCCCTGCTGCTGGCTGCATTCGGCATCCTCTTCGGAGCCCGGCATCTGGACCCCACCGAACGCCACGAGGGCCTGGTGGCGGTAGTGGTGTTCGAATCCCTGATCGAACTGCTGGCCTTTGTCAGTCTGGGCCTCCTGGTCACTTTCGGCCTGTTCCCGGGCTGGGGGGAAATCTTCACCCGGATCCAGCAGAGCCCGCAATTCCGGGAGCTGCTCCTGGTCAACACCGGGCCGCAGAACAGCTATACCCTCCTGCTGGTGCTCACCCTCCTGGCCATGGGGGCCATCCATTTTCTGCCCCGGATGTTCCATATGACCGTGGTGGAAAATACCGATGAAAAGCATATTCTCACGGCGACCTGGCTCTTTCCCCTGTACCTGCTGTTGATCAATCTCTTTGTCATGCCCATCGCCTTCGGCGGCCTGCTCCTGGGTCTGCCCCCGGCCCAGGGCGACACTTTCGTGCTGCGCATCCCCTTGCAAACCGGGCATCCTTTGCTGGCGTTGCTCGTCTTTCTAGGGGGCCTGTCCGCGTCCACGGCCATGGTGGCCGTGGCCTCCATCGCCGTGAGCACCATGCTGTTAAACAGCCTGGTGATGCCCCTGGCCATCCGCTTGCAACTGCAGGAGCGCATCACCCCCCATCTCCTGACCATCAAACGGGGCGCCATCCTCTTTCTGATACTCATGGGATACTTCGGTTACCACCTGGTCTGGCCCACGGTGATGCTGGTGGATATCGGCCTGATCGCCTTTTGCGGGGTGATGCAGTTGGCGCCGGCCATGATCGGGGCCCTTTACTGGCGGGAGGCCACCCGCTGGGGGGCGATTGCCGGCCTGGCTTCAGGTTTTTTTCTCTGTTCTTACACCCTGGTCCTGCCCTATCTGGTGGAAGCGGGCTGGTTCTCCCGGAGTCTCTTAACCGCGGGCCCCTGGGGCCTGGCCTTTCTCAAACCCACTGCGTTTTTAGGCCTCACCGGCCTGGATAATCTTTCCCAAGGCTTCTTTTGGTCTATGCTCTTCAATGTCGTGGCTTTTGTGGGCGTTTCCTTGCTCACGGTCCCCAGCCCGGTGGAAGAGGAGCAGGCCCAACGGTTTGTCGGGGTCTTTGCCCCCCAAGAGCTGCCGTTGGAGAAACGCTATTCTTATTTCCCCAGCCTGGACCACTTAACCCACTTCATGGAAAAGCTCATCGGCCCCCACAAGGCCGCCCAGACGCGCCATGCCTTTCTGCAGGAGGTGGCGATCCCCGAAGCCGAGTGGGGGGATCGGGAAAAGCTGAGGCTGGCGGCCTTCATTGAACGCACCGTTGCCGCCTCCATCGGTCCGGCCGCGGCCCGGGTGGTCGTCGAAGGCTATCTTTCTTCTCAAGGCTCCCGGATGGAAAACGTCTTCGACCTCTTCGGCCGCATCTCCAGTTCCCTGGAGGAAAGCGAGCAACAATTGAAGCGGCGGGTGGCCGAGCTTTCGGTGCTGTTCGAAGCGGCCCACAGAATGGCCTCTTCTCTGTTTATTCCCGATCTCCTGGAAGGCGTGCTGGGGGTGCTGCAGGAAAAGCTGGACGTGGAAAAATGCACCGTGCGCCTGTTGGATGAAGACGGCTTTTTGCACATGAAAGGTTCTCTGGGCCTGCCGCCCGCAGCCCGGGAGCAGGTGGTGCAGCCCGAACCCGATTCCCTTTTGGGGCAATGTCTAGCGCCACCTCAGGTAATATCCGTGCCGGATTCCTCGACGGTGGCGGATCGCCTCCGGGGGCTTCTGGAAGAGGAAGTTTTGGGCTCCCTGGTCTTGGCGCCCATTACCACGGAAACTCTGACCCTGGGGGTGTTGACCGCGGCCAGCAGCCAGAAGGGTTTTTTTACCCGGGAACACGTGGAGTTCTTTCAATCCCTGGCCGGGCAACTGGGACTGGCCGTGCGCACGGCCAACATCGAGGAAGCCCTGCGCCTGGACGAATCCCGCCTGGAAGCAGTCTGGCAGCTCAGCCGGATGACCGGGGCCTCGCTACAGGAGATTACCGATTTCGCCCTGGAGGAAGCGGTCCGGCTGACCAAAAGCCAGATCGGTTACCTGGCTTTCATGAATGAGGAGGAGACCGTTCTCACCATGCAAGCCTGGTCCAAGACGGCCATGGGGGAATGCGCGGTGAGCGATAAACCTTTAATCTATCCCCTGGAGACCACCGGCCTCTGGGGTGAAGCCGTGCGGCAGCGGCGGCCCATCATCACCAATGATTATGCCGCGCCCAGTCCCTATAAGAAGGGCTACCCCGCCGGGCATGTGGACATCCGCCGCCACTTGAATATCCCGGTCTTTGACGGTGACCATATCGTGGCCGTGGCCGGCGTGGGCAATAAGGAAGATGATTATGATGAAGCCGATGTCCGGCAACTGACCTTATTGATGAACGGCATGTGGTGGCAGATCAAGCGCCAGCGGGAAGAGGAGGCTTTGACCGCCCAGGTGGAGCGCGGCATCTACTTTCAACACCTGCTGATCCATACCTGCATGGACGGCATCGTGGGCAACGACCGGGAAGGGGTGGTGCGCACTCTTAATGAAACCGCGGCTAAGATCATCGGCTATGAGCCCGTGGAAGTCCTGGGCAAGATGAATATCAGGGAACTCTATGCGCCGGGCCAATTCCAGGAAATCGATGATAAAATCCACGCCCATGGTTACGGCGGCGCGGGCATCCTGGAGAATTACGAAACCTTAATGCGGCATAAGGACGGGGCCCTGGTGCCGGTCTGGCTCTCTGCCCGGCTGCTCTATGAAAATGACCGGGAGATCGGCATGATCGGCCATTTCAAAGATCTGCGGGAACGGAAACACATGGAAGAGGAACTCCTGCGGAGCGAGCGCCTGGCCATCCTGGGCAAGATGGCGGCCCATATCAGCCATGAGATCAAGAATCCCCTGATGCTCATCGGCGGCTTCGCCCGCCAGGTTCTGAAGGAGACCGCCACCGACCCGGAAAAGAACCGGCAGAAACTCCAGATTATCGTGGACGAAATCCGCCGGCTGGAGGATTTCCTGGTGGAAGTGGGCAGCTATGCCAAATTCTCCGAGCCCCAGAAGACCCTAGGAGATCTTAACGCCTTAATCCAGGAAACCTGCCTCCGCCTGGAGCCCAGTATGCGGGAAAACAATATCGAACTCTCCCTGCAACTGGACCCCGGCCTCCCCCAGGTGCCGTTTGATGCGGCGCATTTGCGCCAGGTGCTCTTGAACATCGCCAAAAACGGCATCGAGGCCATGGAAGGGGGCGGCACCCTGACCCTGGCCACCGGCCGCCAGGCCGAACGGGTATATGTGGAAATAGGCGACACGGGCGTGGGCATGACCCCGGAAATCCGGGCAAAAATCTTTCAACCTTTCTTCTCTTCCAAACCCAAGGGCAGCGGCCTGGGGCTGGCCATTTCCCAGAAAATCGTCGAAGCCCACCAGGGGGAAATCACCATCGACAGCGAACCGCAGAAGGGCACCCGGGTGACCATCTTTTTGAGAACCGCATAACCGTGGTGCTGCAGGAGGGGTAGGGACGGTAGGGCCGGACCCATATCCGTCCGCCCTCTTGGCGCGCACGCCCGGGTCCCCTGCCAAAAAATGGTATTAAACCCCCAGTATCTTGTGCAAGCACTGATAGGATAACTGGAGAAGGGCCGGATCGTCCAGATTTAGATAATCCAGGCCCTTGCCCCGCAGCCCGCAAGCCTTATGAAAACCGGGCTGATCCAGGAGCGTGCGGAAGGTGTCCTGGTCATAGGCGATGGTGGCGAAGAGGTCCTGCAGCGGCGCGTCGACCCCGGCAGGTCCCTGGACTCCTTTTTTTAACATGATTTCCAGCCATTCCTTGCGCCCCTGGGCATACTCGGCAAATCCCTGGTTGGCCATCCAGGATGCCAAGGTCCATTCGCTGTCGGTGGCAAATCCCTGGCAATAATCCAATTGGCGGCAAAAATAATAGTCTTCCATCCCTTTCTCCGTCAGGCGGCTGCCCATGGTCACGGGAAAGAGGCGGCAGGCCGCAGGCCGATGGGCATAAACCTGGCAGCCGTGCGGGCCGATGAAAGGACAGCCCCCGTCTTTGGCGCCGTCAGGATCGATGAAGACCAGGGGCAGATTAGACCACTCTTCGATTTCCCGGAGGGTGTAGCGCCGCAGAAACTCCCCGGATTTGAGGCCCAGGCACTGCTTCAAGCGCAAAATGTCATACGGGCTCAGGATAATGGTGGGGGTGCGGCGGCAGCACTGGTTGAAGCAGGAAAGCCCTTCGTGGCAATGAAATTTGACGCGGCTGTCCAAGGAGAGGCCTTCTTGTTCAACCTGCTGATAAACGGAGACAGTTTCTGGAGTGTCAGGAGCCATGGCTGTCGGCGCCTCCTTCTGGGCGGATATCGGAGACCCGCGCCCCTCTGCTAGTAATATCGGCACGATGGGAAGGTTTTTAAACCCTCGGGAAAAAAAAATTGACAGTTGGTTATATGAAATTAAAACTGGTTTGCAAATACTATATTCGGGTGCCCCCTGGGGGCATGATAGGGAAGCCGGTGCAAACCCGGCGCGGTCCCGCCGCGGTAACCGGGGACGAAACCTGCATCAGGCCACTGTTTCTTTGCAGAGAGACGGGAAGGCGCAGGCGCTAGGCTGATCCGGAAGTCAGAAGACCTGCCCGCATAAGAAGCTGCAGCCCCCTGCGAGGTCTAGGGGCGGCCAGCGCCATTAAGGATCAAGAAGCTGGGTGCCATCCTTAAGTCTTTGTGACTTAGGGATTTTTTTTGCCGGGTCGGACCCGGGTGTCCGCCCCGGTGTGGGGAGCACGCACGGCTGCCCTTACCGTAATGCGTTTTTGTTTATGACTCGGTATGAGAAAATACTATCTGGAGGACAACATGGCAAAGCGGATCAAGTTTAC
>JAKAGH010000333.1 GCA_021817645.1 Deltaproteobacteria bacterium | reverse complement strand
GGGGCATGTCGCAATTGCCTGTGGGGGGAGTGGGATTCCGGCATGCAGAATTGCCGCAACTGTCATAGTCCTATCTGCGCTTTATACCGGGAACGGCTTCTCACCTCGGGCTATCATGCCCCGCGTCGCGTGGCCTCGCGTCCAGATTCACAGTCTCTGATCTGAGGCGCCGGCTCAAATTATCCGCCTGCCGCAGCGGTTCAGGGCTGCGGTATCTCCTGACGCAGCCCATCACTATTTCCCGCGCTTGCCCCAGGGTAATCTTGTGCCCCGGGGAAAGATAGAAGGGTTTCCTGCCTTTCTGGGTGCGGAGAATCATGCCCACCACCTTTCCTGCCAATACCAGGGGACTGGCCGCGCCTGCGTCTATCCCCGGCTCCTCTCCCTGGCCCACCAGGCGGCTTTTGGCCACGCCGATGGTGGGGAGATCCAGGACCAGGCCCAGGTGCGTGGCCAGGCCCAGGCCGCGGGGATGGGCGAGGCCCTGGCCGTCCACCAGGAGCACATCGGGAGGTTGTCGCAACTTCTTCAACGCCGCGGCCAGGATGGGGACCTCCCGGAAGCTCAGCAGCCCCGTGCGGTAAGGGAAGGGGCACACTCCCGCGGCTCCCGCCTCCTCCACCAACTCTAATTCCGGATAGCTATAAACCACGATGGCCCCGAAGATGTTTGCGTCCGCCCGGTCGCAGATGGCGTCTGCACCGCCGACGAAGCGGGGGGGATGGGGTAAGGGGACGAGTTGGACCTGGTGGCGCAGTTGCTCTTGCAGGGCCACGGCCTCTCGGTAGGTCTGGGGCCAGTTCGCGGGAATCATGGTTAAAGATGTAGGGTGGGCACCGCCCACCAAAGATTTATCCTTTTATCTGGAAGATGGTGGGCCATGCCCACCCTACATGAATTTGGTGCCTAAAATGCACCTTACTCAGCTAAAGCGCATTGCAGCGCGCGTTTCACGCGCCAATTAAGCTTAAATTAATGGTGCGTGAGACGCACCCTACAAAAACTGCTCACTGCTTACTGCTCACTTTCCCCTCACCAACTCCGCGCTGTAGATAAACGCCCCGTCCCGTTTCACCAATGCGCCATTGGTATTTTCCAGAATCCAGCCGCTCTCGCCTTTGCCGCCGAAGGGCAGGCGCAGGGGCGTGAAGAGGAAATCCGGGTTGTCATGGACCATGCCGAAGGTCTGGGTAAACGCCTCTTTCGCGCCTGGAGGCGGCGTGCCGAACCAGGTCACCTGGAAGGGGTAGCGGCTCCGTAACACCCTGGTTACTGCTTCATTATCATCAGCCGCCGGCGTCAGAGCCAGAAACGGCCCGAAGAGCTCCAGATCCGGGGGTTCCGGAGTCTCCACCAGAAAGGGCCCCTGCCACTCTCCGTCCTGGTGAGGCGGGACCAGGAATTGCGGTTGCTCCCCCAGTGCGGCCAGGGCCCGGTCCAGGAGGGTCCGGGTGCGCTGCACCTTGATGGGGCCGATCCAGGTCAACGGGTCCCCGGGGTCCCCCACCCGGATTTCCGGCATCTGGGCGATCATCTGTTTCACGGTCCCCTGATAAATCTCCCGGTGGATATAGGCCCGCTTCAGGGTGGTGCAGTACTGCCCGCCGTTTAAGAAGGCCCGTTTCACCACAAAAGGCACGGCTTTTTCCAGGGGCGCGTCCTTAAAGAGGATCACCGGGGGCAGGCCGCTGGGGCCCGCGAAAAAGAGCTTGTCAAAGGATAGGGCCTGCCGGGCATAGACTGCGCCCACTTCCCCGCCGCCGGAGATAAAGAGCACCCGCACCTGGGGGTCTTCGACGCATTGCTGCCCGAAACTGCGGTTGTCCAGGCCCACCACTGGCTCAAACTCCGGGAAGGGGGCGACTATTTCGTCAATGAGCCGCGCGGTGCGTGGAGTCACGGAGGAAAAGCTGAAGCGGAAGCGGTTCCCCCCTAAAATCGCGGCGCCCCCCACCCGGGCCAGCATGATGGGCGCGGCGTCATACGGGAAGATGGCGGCCACCGTGCCGTAAGGGGATTTGCCTGCCACATCGGGCACTTCCACCGACATGGTCTGGAGGTGCTCCACGGCCAGGTCCACTTCCTTGCCGGCGATGCGGCAGGGCGCACCAATGTCCTCTGCGGCCGCGGCCACCAGGTCTGCCCGGGCCGCGGCCAGCCGGGCGGCCAACTCCTGCAACAGTTTTAAGCTTATTTCCAGGTTCCGGTCCATGTTTTAAAAATAACATAAAAACCTGGAGCAGTGAGCAATGAGCAGAAAAAAGGGCTCTGCACTTTTCTACTTCTGTCCCGGAAAGTCAAAAGCAGTTGGTCGGTGGGGCGGCCGTCCCTGGCTGCCGGGGCTCCGGCGGGCACGGAGGCCCGCCCCACCATTTTTTCAGGTATTACTGGTGCGCCGCAGGCCTATGAGTGACTGCCTTGAAAAGACCTGGTTATTTGGTGGCACATGCGTCTCGCCTGTACGACGCTGAGGCGGGCGGGGACGCCCGCCCTACGATCGACTTGCAGATAATGCTTTGTCTTTACCAGACATTGGCCAGTTTGGCGGCCCTTTGCTTCCGGGCGCATTGGGGGCAGACCCGGCGCAGCACCTGTTTGCCCATGGCCGCATCGCTGCGGTGGGCGATGTACTCCATGAACCGGGAAGGGGCCAACGGCTCGCCGCACGCGGGGCAGCGCGGCGTTTCCAGGTGGTTCAGGACCGTGCCGCAGAGGCGCACCTCCCGGGAGCCCGGGGTCTCCACAAAATCGATGGCCTGCGTGGGGCAGGCCAGGGCGCAGGCGCCGCAGGCGATGCAGGTCTGCTGCGCATGGGGGTAGTCGGTGAGGACCCGCTCGGTGGTGGAAATCTGGCTGAATTTGAGGGCGTGGACCCGCATCTGGTGGCAGGCCCGTTCGCACGCGCCGCAGCGGATGCAGATATCGCAGCGCAGGCAGCGCTGCGCCTCTTTTTGGGCCTGGGTTTCCGAGTAGCCCAATTCTACCGGGATAAAGGTGGTTTTGCGCAATTCCAGGTCCAGCATGGGCACTGAGGTGCGGTGGTTGGCGGTCTTCTCGGTGGCGGGGATGGTCTGGAAAGACACCCGGCGGCGCTTCTGGGGGTTGATGGCCAGGGCCGGGGATTCCCCGCCCAGAAGATAGTGGTCGATTTCTGCGGCCGCCTGCTTGCCCGAGGCAATGGCCTCCACCACCGTGGCCGGGCCGGTGACGGAATCGCCCCCGGCAAAGATGTCTTTGACGGTGCAGCGGGTGCTGCCGGTTTCGGTGGCGATGGTGCACCAGGGGGTGGTCTGCACCGGGGGCTCCGGGAAGGCGCAGAAATCGGGTTGTTGGCCGATGGCGGTGATCACTGCATCGGCCCCGATAAGATAGTTGCTGTCCGGCACCGGGATGGGCCGCCGCCGGCCGCTGGCGTCCGGACGGCCCAACTCGGCCCGGAGGCATTCCACGTGGGTCACCTGGCCGTTCTCCCCGCCGATTTTGATGGGCACGGTGAGGAAGTGAATCTGCACCCCTTCCTCCAGGGCCTGTTCCACCTCCTCGGGAGATCGGAA
>JAKAGH010000332.1 GCA_021817645.1 Deltaproteobacteria bacterium | reverse complement strand
TCCTCCGCTCGGTGGCGGATGACCGCCCGGAACTCATCAATATGGTCCTCACTGAGCTTCTCAACCGGAAGATTGAAGCCTTGTTTATTCCCACCGATCCGGTGTTGGGGCAACCCCAGAATTTGCAGATTATTTGCGGCCGCACCAACCGCGCCAGGGTGCCGGTAATGGTCTCGAACGGCTATACCGTGGTCTATGGACCCCTCTTGGCTTATTCCTGCGACTTAATAGGAGCAGGCCGCCAGGCCGGCAGGCAAGCCGCACTCCTCTTAAACGGGGTGCCCATAGCGCAGGTGCCTCCAGAATCTCCCAATATCACCAGGTTGACCATTAACCTGAAAACAGCCCAGGATTTGGGTTTGCAGTTGCCCCGGCGGCTTCTGAGCCAGGCTTACCAATTCTTCCAATGAAGATTTCCTATCTCAAAACTTTCAAATTTCACTTCCTCCTGTTGAGCATCGTGGGCTGGGTCCTGCCCCTGATCATTATCATCCTGGGGATCGGCTTTTTTTCCCGGCACCTGCGCGGCGACTTCGACCATTCCCTGGAAGACATCAAGGCCCGGGAAGGCATACGCGTCCGGGAGCAGCAGCATGATCTGATATACAGCCAGATGCGCCAAAAGGCCTTGGATGTGGCCCAGGAGTTGTCCCTTTTTCTAGCTCTGCATAAATTCCGCCCTTGGCCGGAAGTGTTGGCGGACAAA
Source organism: Deltaproteobacteria bacterium (assembly GCA_021817645.1). Taxonomy (GTDB): domain Bacteria; phylum Desulfobacterota; class Desulfobaccia; order Desulfobaccales; family 0-14-0-80-60-11; genus SURF-52. The sequence goes on along the minus strand of JAKAGH010000332.1, from coordinate 2,849 downwards.
GAATTTCAGCAGATTGCGGTACAGCCAGCAGGAGCGATGGGAGAAACCTTTCTCCTGGCCCCGGAGAACTGCCAGATCTTGCTCACCTGCAGCCTTTCCGGGGGCAATCCGGCGCAATGTGCGAATTTTAGGGAAGCCTTGCAGGAACTGACCGCCAAGAGAGCCTGGGCCTCCAACCTGAGTGAAATTAAGCTCTATAAGACCGCAGGTTCAGATTATTATTGCTTTTTCGTGCCGGTTTCTGTCCGGCCTAAACCCGGCCCGGCTTTGGTGGTGGGAGTTCTGGCGGACCTGAGAGAACTGGATCGCAGTACTTTTGCCGCGTCTTCCATCTTGCGGACCGCAGTGAATTTGAGCCAGGCTTTGATCGACACCCGCCTCAGCCAATTTCAGAAGGAAGCCTTCCTTTTCTTTGGCGGTATGGGTTTGCTGGGTTTATTGGCCAGCTTGAGCCTGGCCCGGCGCCAGGCCCGGGAGGTGGACGCCCTGACCCGGGCTGCGGAGGCCTATAATAGCGGTGACCTGGATTACCGTACTCCTGATCCGAGCCCGGATGAGTTGGGGCATCTGGCCTATACCCTCAACCTGATGGCTGCGAGTTTGCAAGAGAACACTGTGTCCCGGGCGGAATGGGAAAATACTTTCAATGTCATTCCCGACCAGATCATGCTCCTGGGTGCTGATCAACGGGTGGTCAAAGTCAACCGGGCCGCCTCGGAGTATATTGGGGTTTCTCCGGAAGAGGCGGTGGGGCGCAAGTGTTACGAGTTGATGCACCCCTCCCAAGCCCCGGCGGTGAGTTGCGGCTTTGTCCAGACACTTCGGGATGGCACCCGCTCCCAGATGGAATTCTGCTCCCTGGACCAGCGCTCCACCTTCCTGATTACCCTGGATCCCTTGCGGGACCGGGAAGGGAAGATCATCGGCGCGGTGCATGTGGCCCGGGACATTACCGTCTTCAAGAAGGTGCAGGAGGACCTGGCCCAAACCTCCCATTTTCTGGAACAGGTGGTCAAATCCGCACCCCTGGCCGTGGCGGTGGTGAACGCCCAAGGCCTGTATACTCATGTCAATCCCCAATTTTCGGTCGAATACGGCTACACCCCCGAAGAGATTCTGCAGAGACCTTACTATGTGATCTATGCCACCAAGAGGGAAAGACTCCAGTTAATGCGGGAGCTCCAGGAACGGGGGGAAATTTTCAGCCGCCGGACCATGGTGAAACACAAAGACGGCCGCATCCTGCCCTCCCGGATTTCCATCCGGATTCTCCATGGGGCCGATGGCGAGGTGCTGGGCTCGGTGGCCATGGGCCGCAATATCTCCGACGAGGTCAACCTGGAGCGCCAGATGGAGCAGGTGCAGAAACTGGAGGCGGTGTCCGCCTTGTCCGGGGGGCTGGCCCACAACTTCAACAACCTGCTCACGGTCATTATGGGCCTTACCAACCTGATGATTTCCAGGATCGGTCCGGACCATCCCTTTTATGCGGATTTAAAGGAGATAGAATTGCAGGTGCGGGCCGGCCGGGAGCTGACCGAGAACCTGCTGACCTTTACCCAGGACACCAGATTCGAGATCCGGTCCCTGGCCCTGAATGACCTGATTCAAGGCACGGTGGACATCTTTGCCCGCACCCGCCGGGATATCCAGGTGGCCTTGAATTTGGCCCCGGACCTGCCGCCGGTGCAAGCCGATCCCGGGCAGATACAGCAGGTGCTGATGAATCTTTTGATTAACGCCTGGCAGGCCATGCCCCTGGGAGGAACCATCACCATCCAGAGCCGGCCGGTGACCGTGGCGGAATGGAAGGACGCGATCTGGCATCTGGAGCCCGGGCTTTATGCCAGTTTTGCGGTGATCGATACCGGTGTGGGCATGGACGAAGAAACCCTGGAGCGAATTTTCGAGCCCTTGTTCACCACCAAACCGCCGGGGCAAGGGACCGGCCTGGGCCTGGCTTCGGTCTATCACATCATTAAATACCACCAGGGCGCGATCCAGGTGCAGAGCCATAAAGGCCAGGGCTCGACTTTCCACATTTTCCTGCCGGTGTCCCAGTCCCTGCCGGAGACTCTGGCCCCCAAAGACAGCAGGATCGTTTATGGCCAGGGCACCGTGCTGGTGGTGGATGATGAACCCGTATTGCGGCGGGTGGCCGCCAGGCTCCTGGGAAAATTGGGATACCGGGTGATCCAGGCTGCCGGCGGCGAAAACGCGGTGGAACTCTTCCATGAGAGAACCCAGAAAATCGACCTGGTGCTCATGGATATGATTATGCCCGGGATGGACGGCTTGCAAACCCTGGAACGCATCCGGGCCCTTAACCCCCAGGTGCCCATCATCCTCTGCAGCGGTTATGGGGATGGCAAAGGCAAATCCCTGCCCCCGGACGTGGGCTACCTCTCCAAGCCTTACACCCTGGACGCCCTGTCCCAAAAAGTGGCCGGGGCCCTGCACCGGTAGGACCGTTTTCCGTCTTCCGTTAAATAGCCACCGACAATATCAGACATCCTTCTTAAGGCCGGCTCACCGACCTTTGGACTTCCGCTTTTCCTGATCCTTATGGGGCAATATCTTTTGCATTGTCTTAAATTGATGATATTATGTATAAATTTTATAGAAACTGCCAAAGACATGCCGAGGTATGATGCTAACAGGTTGCTATGTGAAGCTATACCTTACTCTTTTAACGGAAAACGGCACAAGGAAAACGGAAAACGGTAATCCATGAGCGGCTGGGCTTATCTGGAAGATTTTTTGCGCTATCTGCAGGTGGAGCGGCAGATGTCGCCCCACACCCTGCGGAACTATGGCCTGGACCTCAGCCAGTTCCTGGATTTCTTGGA
>JAKAGH010000331.1 GCA_021817645.1 Deltaproteobacteria bacterium | reverse complement strand
GGGCTTCCTGGAAAATGCGGAAAATGATGATCTGGGCCTCCTTGTCAAACAGCAGGTCCAGATTTTCCAGATCGATGTGGTGGTTAATATCATAGTATTTGCTGAATTCGTTGACTAAATATTGCAAGGCGGGCGCCAGGCCCAAATCTTCCAGGATGGCGGGAGACAGCGCCCGGGACAGGCGCCGCACTTTGTCGATGACCTCATCCAGATAAAGGGACAGACTACCCAGTTCTTCCTTGACTGCCACCGGCTCCTGCAACTGCCTGGCCGCGGCCCGCAGATTCAGTTTCAAGATGGTCAGGCTCTGCCCCAGCTCGTCATGGAGCTCTCGGGAGATGCGTTTACGCTCGTTCTCCTGGGCAGTCAGGATTTGGGAGGCCAAAAGGCGCAGGTTCTGTTCCGATTCCCGGAGATCCTCCTCTGCCTGCTTTCTGGCGGCAATATCCTGGCCCACGGCCATCACGCCCAGGATCTGTCCCTCTTTCCCCAGCAAGCGGTTGACATTCCAGAGAAACGGGCGCTCACCGCCCTCCCGTAACTTGAGAGGCATTTCAAAGCCCCGGGTAGACTGCCCGGCCAGCACTTTTTGGAAGTCGGCCTGCACTGCCTCCCTAAAGGTCTCCGGCACAAACAATTCCAAGAAATTCCGCCCCAGCATTGCCTGCCGCGGCCAGCCGCTGACCCGTTCAGCCTCCCGGTTCACCTCCAGAAGCAGACCCTCTGTGGTCGTCACGCTGATGAAGCTGCCTGCGGTTTCAAACAGGGTGCGGAACCGCTCCTCGCTTTCCCGGAGGCTGGCTTCGGCCCGGCGGCGCTGCCCCCGTTCTTCGGCTTCCCGCAAGGCCCGGATCACCGACGCCCCCAACCGGCCCAGGTTTTGCTTCAGGACATAATCCGTGGCTCCCTGCTTCAGGGTGTCCACGGCCACTTCCTCGCCCATGGCCCCGGAAACAAAGATAAACGGCAGCTCCGGACGCATGCCCTGGGTCAGCGCCAGGGCGGAGAGGCCGTCAAACGCGGGCAAGCTGTAGTCCGCCAGGATGATATCGGGGGGCCTCTCGGTTATCTCCTCCAGGAAACCTTCCCGGGTGTCCACCCGTTTCAAGGTGAAATCGGTATCAAGCTTTCGGAGCTCGTATTCGATCAACTCCGCATCACTTTCCACGTCTTCCAGCAGCAGGATGTTTAATTTCTTATCCAAATTCGGTTTACCTGTGAGCCGTAGGGGTACAGCTTGCTGAGCCCGTTGGGGTTTGAAGGGCCTGGCAAAAGTCATGCCCGGGCCTAGTGTCGTGTCTCAGGAACGCCTTACATAACTTGCCCGGTCTTTCTCTCTCCCCCTTCGAGGGGGGAGGGTCGGGGTGGGGTGGCGTCTTTTGGCTGATTACGGCCACTTAGCCAAAGTCGCCCCCCTCACCCTAACCCTCTCCCCCGAGGGGAGAGGGAAGAATATTGGGCATATTCCTAGGTGATATTTTGTACCTTATTTCTGAGACGTCACACTATCGAGTATGTTGGGACATAGCCAGCCGGGGTATAGCAAGCCTCAAGCCGGCACCTTGTTCAGCAGCAGCCAGTAGAGGCCCAAGTCGGCCACGGAATTCACGAACTTGTCAAAATCCACGGGTTTGACAATGTAACTATTTACTCCCAACTTATAGCTCTCAACAATATCCTTTTCTTCCTGGGAGGACGTCATAACCACCACCGGAATGGTCCTGGTCCGTTCATCGTCTTTAATCCGGCGCAGGATTTCCAAGCCATCCACCTTGGGCAATTTCAGGTCCAGGAGGATCAACTTGGGACGATGATTAATTTCCCGTCCCGTAAAAGCGCCGGCGGCAAAGATGAAGTCCAGGGCCTCCGCCCCGTCCTGGAGCAGTTGCACTTTATTGGCCAGCCCATGTTTCTTCAGAGCCCTTAAGCACAGCTCCGCGTCATGGGGGTTATCTTCAATCAAGATGACTTCAATCGCGTTAGGATTATTCAACAATCTGTTCTCCTTGGTGCGGCAAAGCAAAATAAAAAATAGCTCCGTCAGCCACCTTGCCGGCGGCCCAGACCCGGCCTCCGTGCCGGTCGATAATGCGCTGGACAATGGCCAGGCCCACGCCGGTGCCTTCAAAATCTTCCCGGCGGTGCAGGCGCTGAAAAACTCCGAATATTTTGTCTACATAGCGCATGTCAAAGCCTACGCCATTATCCTTAATAGAATATATATCTTCTTTGCCTTCTGTCCAACCGCTCACCTCAATTATGGTCTTTTCTCTGGATTTAGTGAATTTGTAGGCGTTTTCCAGGAGGTTGGCCAGGACCTGGTTGATCAGGTTGCGGTCTGCGTAAGCCGGGGGCAAGGGGTTCAGAATGAGCTGCATCTGCCTCTCCGGAGCCCGGGACCGCAGTTCCCCAAAGATGGAAGTGACCAGACCGGCCATATCGATCTTTTGGGCCCGGATTTGCTGGCGTCCCAGGCGGGAAAAGGCCAGCAGATCGTCAATCAGATCGCCCATAATCCGGGTGTTGCTGCGGATGACGTTGAGCAGCCGCATCCCCTCCCCCGCCAGTTTCTCCCCATGCTCTTCCAGGAGGATGCGGGCGAAGCCTTCGATGGCCCGCAAGGGGGAACGCAGGTCGTGGGACACCGAATAGGAAAAAGCTTCCAATTCTTTGTTGGCGGCCTCCAGCTGCCGGGTGCGTTCGCTGACCTCCCGGATGCGGTCGCTGAGTTCCAGGTTTAATTGGCGGATCTGCTTTTCCACCTGCTTCCGCCGGGTGATGTCCTGGAAAAGACCCACCGCGCCGCTGGCGCGGCCGTGCTGGTCGATAATCGGGGCGGTATTCACCAGCAAATCCCGGCGCTGGCCGTTGGGCCAGGCCAGGGCCATCTCCAGGTTGCGGTGGGTCTCCCCGGCCTTGGCTGAACGGATCAAGGGCTGATTCCCGGGGACGCAGGCGGAGCCGTCCGCCTGGCAGAGCTGGAACAAGGCGCAGCTTTCCAGGTCGGTGCCATTGGCCAAAGGTTTGGCATAAAGCTGGTCCGCCGCGGGATTGGTCAGGACCAGCCGCCCGTCGGCGTCGGCCACCACAATGGCCTCCGGCGCGCTGGCAATGATGGCCTGCAGCCGGGCCCGCTCGGTTTCCAATTCCCGGATCAATCTTTCCTTTTCTTCTTCGGCCCGTACCCGGTGGATGGCCGTGCCCAGGGTCAGGGCGATTCTTTCCAGGCGCGTCACCAGGGCCCGGGGGACCAGGTCCCGCCGGTGGTCGGCCAGATGAATGAGGCCCAGAATCTCCTCGCCAAACCTGATGGGCACCAGGGCCACGGATTCATAGCCAAAATGGTGACAGACGTTGCGGGTCTCCCCCAGCCGGCCCGGGTGGGTGTTGGTTAGGACTTCGGAGAAATTATTGATATAACAGGACGATCCCATGGTATAGCAGGACAAACTGGGGTCCGTTGCCCCTTTGATGACGTTGATGCACAGGCACTGGTCAGAGGAGATGCACAAGGGGCTCTCGGAAGCCACGAACTCTTCACTGAATCCGGCATGGGCTTCGTAAGGGATGTTGCCCTGCTCATCCCGG
>JAKAGH010000330.1 GCA_021817645.1 Deltaproteobacteria bacterium | reverse complement strand
GCAATGGTTTTGAACTTTCCGGCCTGGTCCCCTCCACAAATAAAACCGAACTTGCTGCCGGTCAATTCCGCGGCCGCGTCCAAAAAGACGTGACCCAATTCTTCTTCGGTCTCGCAGCCGAGAGCTTCCCGGAAGATGCGGCTGATTGCCGCCAAAACCGCGGCCCGGTCCTGCGTCTGTTTTTTTCTGCCAGCTTGAGGCCGACTTGGCATTTCTACCTCATACCATCCTTACTTTGTAAATTATTTTATCATATATAAATCAGTCAATGGATAAACTAAGAATGGCTTAATCCCGGCCACTTATATAATAGTCAATATATACATGATTACGTCCAAATCTTCACCTTTATCCAGCCAAATCCGGGGTTATTTGGCCAGGAGCCAGACAGCCGCCAGCGCCAGGACCACCCCCAGCAACTGCCGGGGACTGATGGGCTCCTGGAGCACAATCTTGCTGAGAATTACTGTAACCAGGGGATAGAGCGCGGTGAGGGGCACCACCACCGCCGCGGCTCCCAAGGTCAGAGCCTTTAAGAAACAGAGCAAGCCGAAGGCCATGCAGATACCCGCGAGCAGGGCCGCGGTCAAGCCCCAGGGGTGGGCAGGGACAGCCAATCCTCCTCCCACCCAAAGATAGCCGATGACCACCGCGTGGCCGCAAATGGCCAGCAGATAGACGGCCTGGGGCGGCAGCTGCTGGCTGGCCACCTTACTCAAGAACCCCCACATCCCCCACAAACCTGTGGCCATCAGAGAAAAAGCCAGCCAACTCACCGCACCCGCCTCCCGCCTTGCCAGTTACTTCCTATTCTTTTAATATAGGTACGTTAATACGGCTTGCAAAAGGGTCTGGTAATACTTTTAAATAATTAACGTATAGAAGGCCGTGGGCTTGATTTTTTTGCGCAATGCCTACATGTCTTTTCTCCGCTTAGTAAGAGTTCTCTGGGGGCTGGCGGAGGAGGGAGTAAGGACTGGGGGCGCCGGCGTTTCGCCGGCGTGAGTCACTCTCTCCTGATTACTCGAAGGAGGTTCAGTGGTCGACATCTTAGGACATCGGGGCGCGGCGGCTGAGGAGCCGGAAAACACCCTGCGCGGGTTTCAGCGCGGCCTGGAGTTGGGCGTGGCCGGGATGGAATTGGACGTGCAGTTGACCCAAGACGGCCGGCTGGCCGTGATCCACGATGCCACCGTGGACCGCACCACCAACGGCCGCGGCCGGGTGCGGGATTTCACCCTGGCGGAACTGCAAAGGCTCGATGCCGGCAAAGGCGAGCGCATCCCCGGCTTGGAAGAAGTGGTGGCCCTGGTCCGGGGCCGGGCCTACCTGTTGGTGGAACTGAAGCAGATGGAAGCTGCGCCCGCACTGCTGCGCTTCTGCCAGGAACGCCGCCTTTTTGAGGAGGTCCGCATCATCTCCTTCTGGCACCCGGCGGTCAAGGCCTTTAAGGAACAGGAACCCCGGCTGCAAACCGGGGTGCTCCTGGTGGGCTGCCCTGCTGACCCCCCGGGACTGGCCCGGGCCGCCCTGGCCGACACCCTGGTCCTCAACTATCAGTATGTCAACCGGGAACTGGTGGACGCGGCCCACCGGCAGGGGCTGAAGGTCAGCATCTGGAATATCGACTCCCCCGAAATCCTTAAACCTTATCTGGAAATGAACCCGGATGCCATCTGCACCAACCGGCCCGGGGAGATGATGCAATATCTGAGAAATTCGTTTGGGAGGAAGGCCGGGGTAGAATAGGGGCCAGTGGTCAGTGGTCAGTGGTCAGTTGGTGGGGCGGGCCTCCGTGCCCGCCGGGCGCCTGGCGGGCACGGAGGCCCGCTCCACCAGTATCTTCATGATTTATGAGTGAGCCAACGGCTCATGAGCGACTGCTCTGAAAAAGAGAATCCTCCCCCCTTTTCTAAAGGGGGGCAGGGGGGATTAGGAAGCGCCCAATAATCCCCCTGAATCCCCCTTTAGGAAAGGGGGACTTAAAACCCCCGTCTTCGACATCCTTACGGGTTGGGAATAAGCTTTCGAACTGAGACAGATTTTGAATAGGTCCTAATTACGTTAAGATCCTTTATGGTGCGCAGGGTCCACCCCAACTGCACCGGCTGGAAAGCCTGCGCCACCAGAAATTATGGATGACCCTATGGAAACCTTGACCGGCCAATTGGCCCAAGCAGCCCGGGAAGCTCCTGATCAAGTCTGCCTCCTCCACCGGGAGGGCGACGCGGTGCGGGAGTACACCTATGGCCAGCTTTACTGGGGCAGCCTGGCCGTGGCCCGGTGGCTTAAGGCCCAGGGGGTGAAACCGGGCGCGCTGGTGGCCCTCTTTCTGGAGAACCGGCCTGAATGGCCCCTGGGTTATTTCGGGACGCTTTTCGCTGGTGCGGTGGCCGTGCCCCTGGACCCGGTCTCCCGCTGGGATTTTTTGTCCTATGCCCTGGAGCAAACCCGGACCCGAGTCATTATCACCTTTCCCCAGGCGCCATTGTCCAAATTGCAGCAGGTCCCGTTTTTAAAGAAGATCGTGGTGGCGGGGGAAACCGGGGCAACGGGCGGGAAAATCCTTAATTTCACAGAAGTCCTGAAAGCGACCGGGAACGAAGAAGGACTGCCCAGGGCCCGGCCGGAAGACTTGGCCTCCATCATCTTCACGTCGGGCACCACCGGCATTCCCAAAGGGGTGATGCTCACCCACCGGAATTTCTGCGCCAATTGCCGGGATATCGCCAAGCTCAACGCCGTCCGGCCGGATGATAATTTCCTCTCCATCCTGCCCCTGCATCATGCCTTTCCCTTTACCGGCACCCTGCTGCTGCCGCTTCTTTCCCGGGCGCGGATCACCTACCTGGATACCCTGAAGGCCGAGGCCGTTCTGAGATGCATTAAGGAACAAAAAGTCACCATCCTGCTGGTCACCCCTCAGGTGTTGCAGCACTTTTATCAGGGGATGGCGCGGCGCTTACAAAAAATTCCCTGGCCGCTGCGGCCCTTGCTGCTGGCCTATCTTCATTATTCCTGGCGTATGTCTCAATTTCTGGGAGTAAATCCGGCGCAGCCGTTGCTGCGGAAATTCCGGCGCGTCCTGGGACAACAATTCCGGTTTTTTGTCAGCGGCGGGGCCAAACTGCCTCAAGATTTGGGGGAGAACCTGGCCCGTCTGGGATTCCCGGTATTGGAAGGTTACGGCCTGACGGAGACCGCACCGGTGGTCACCTTCAACCCGCCGGAGGCTATTCGCCTGGGATCCGCGGGCCGTCCCCTTGAAGGGGTGGAGGTGAGGATCCTCAATCCCGACATCGGCGGCGTGGGGGAGGTCCTCATCCGGGGCGACAACGTCATGGCCGGGTATTATCAGAATGAACCCGCCACCCGGGAGGTTTTGCACAACGGCTGGTTGCACAGCGGCGACCTGGGCTATCTCGACCGGGACGGCTATCTTTATATTCAAGGCCGGATCAAAGACATCATCGTTCTGGCCTCCGGCAAGAACGTCTCCACCGAGGAAGTGGCCCAGCACTACCTCCAGGCCCCTTCAGTCAAAGAGATTTTCGTGACTGCCGACGCCCGGGCCGAGAAGCTGACCGCGCTGGTG
>JAKAGH010000329.1 GCA_021817645.1 Deltaproteobacteria bacterium | reverse complement strand
AAAAGGTCCGCGGCCCGTTCCGGCTCACCCGGGGGCAGAAAAAGCTGCATGCTCTTGTCAGTGGTGTCCGCACCCAGGAGGCGCACGAAATTCAGGCGCCGCTCGATGGCGTGCTCCCAGGGGTCTGTTCTTTCCACGCGGGCGGCATAGGCAAAGCTCAAAGGGCTGCCCGCGGAGCCGATGATCTGGGGGCTGCCTGCGGCCCGGGCCAGGAGGGTGGCTTCCGGGTCGTTGCCGTGGAGGATAAGCACCAGATCGTAGTGACCGCGTTGGAGCTCCCGCATCAAAGGAAAAAGACGCCAGCTCCGGCCGGGAAAAGAGATGAGGCGCTCTAAATGAGGATTAGGGGCCACCAAAGCGGCGTAGGCGGGGTTAACCAGCAGGTCCAGGCGCCAGAGAGGGAAAGTCTCTTTCAGGGCCCGGATGGCCGGGGTAGAGAAAAGCAGATCTCCCAACGCGGTGCTGTTGATCAGCAGCACCCGCCGCGGTCCTTGGGGATCGAACTCTTCTAAAGGCAGAGGCGGCCGCTTCTGCACCTGGCGGCGCAGATATTCCCGAGCCCAACGCATTAACAATTTATGTCCCAAAATCCGTCCTTGAGATTTGGCTTTCAGAGGAAATGGTGGGCTGTGTCCACCCTACATACTGGCCACTGCTCACTGCTTACTGCTGACAATCTCATCATAGACTTCTTCCTGCCGTTGGGCGATCTTTTCCCAGGAGAAGTGTTCCTGGACCCAGGCGCGGCCTTGTTTTCCCAGGCGCCAACGCAAGTTCTGGTCTTCCAGAAGGTTTATAATCTTTCCGGCCAGTTCCCGGATATCATCGTGTTGCTGCAACAGGAGGCCGTTCAGGTCCTCCCGGACGACTTCCGGAATGCCTCCCCGGCGGGTGGCGATGCTGGGCAGACCCGCAGCCGCGGCCTCCAGAAAGACCATGCCCAGACCTTCTTCGATCTGGGATGGCCCCACGAAGATATCTCCCAGGAGATAGGCTTCCGGAATCCGGGCCGGGGGGATAAAGCCGGTGAGCACCACCCGCCCCCGGGCCGTTTCCATCTGGCGGCGCAAATGTTGGAGAAAAGGGGTTTCCCGGCCGGTGCGGCCCCGGCCGAATTCCGTGCCTCCCACCAGGACCAGGACCGCCTGGGGCAGCCGCGACCAGACCTCTGCCATGGCCGCCAGCAAGAGATGCACGCCTTTGCTCTCCCGGAGTTTGCCGACAAAAAGGACCGTGGGCGCCTCGGCGAGCCCGTATTGCTGCCGCAGTTTTTGCCTCTGGTCCGGGTGTTCCCAGGGCGGACCAAAGACCCCGGCGTCCACGCCATTGTAAACCACAAAATAAGCGGCTGCATCCCGCCCCAGTCCCGATTTCTCCCGGTCCACCACAAATTGGCTGCAGCCGATGAACCCGGCCGCAGGGACGGAAACCCCGGGGGCCGGCCTTTCCCGGCGGCCCAGGGAGTGATAAAGATTGTGCATATGCAGGACCAGCGGCACGGTTTCCAACCCCCGCCTCCGGTGCAGAGATAAGGCCAGAAGGGGACGGTTGTGCACGTGCAGGAGATCCGGCTGCACCCGGCGCAGAATCCGGGCGATTTGCCGGTCATAGAAGGGGAAATATTGGCGGTAGCGCCGGTACAGCCGGCCGCGCCAGCCGTCCAGGGGGATACGAAAATATTCCACCCCCCCGCGCACCTCGTGGCGGGGCAGGTCCGGGTCGGCCGGGCCGATGACCACCGGCCGCCAGCGTTGCAGCCGGGCCGCGGTTTGCTCGATGAACAGCTCCACCGCGCCGCCCCGGATGGGGGGGATGGGGTAGAGTTCGGGGCCGATGAGGGCGACGGTGCGCATTAAAAGTTTTTAGTTTTTAGTTTTTAGTTTTTGACAAAAATCTCTTGAATTACAGTATATCAAATCTGGATTTGTTATTGCCGGGAAAACGGCTGAGGACCGGGAATTGGAGACCAGAAGCCGGCTCATTAACTGAAAATTGCAAACCGAAAACTGGAAATCCACAAATTTCTTGACACTTGCCATGGACCTTGTAATATGCTTCACATGGTTTAGTCTCCGGGAAGGCCCGAAAACCCTTAAAACCCTTTAGATAACTAAATGCCATAAGGAGGACGCAGTACATGGGTAAGATTCCTGCTGATTATTTGCCCCCCAAAGAACTCTGGGCCGAATATACGGCGCCTGCGGAGTTCAAGCAGTATGCCTCAGGACAGTGGAATATTGCGGAAGAATTTCTGGACAAGCATGTGAAGGACGACAACGTGGCCATCCTTTTTGGTGATCAGAAAATCACCTACAAAGAGCTGAAGGCCATGGCCAACAAGTTCGCCAATGTCCTCAAAAAGATCGGCGTCGAGGCCCAGGACCGGGTGGGCCTGCGCATGACTAATATGCCGGAAGCCGTTGCCGCCAACTTCGGCGTCCAGAAGATCGGCGCCATCCCGGTGCCCGTGTCCCCCCTGTGGGCCAAAGAAGAAGTGGCCTTCGTGGTGAACAACGCCGAATTCAAGGCCTTTGTGGTAAGCTTCCCCCTGATGGGACCGGTGGAAGCCGCCAAGCCCGAATTCGAGTTCGGCACCAAGATCGTCGTAGTAGGCGGCAAACCCGAAGAAGTGGAAGCTAAGGGCTTCGTCTCCTTCGGTAAAGAGATGGCCGCGGCGTCCGACCAGTTCGCCAACGTGAAACTGGACGCCAATGACATCGGCGTCATCCTCTTCACCTCCGGCACCACCGGCCAGCCCAAGGGCTGTGTGCACTTTGTCAAAGAAGTGCTCATCGAGTCCAACCTGGTCAACAAGTACGTGTACAAGATGGGCGCCGGCGACGTCCTGGGCGGTTCGGCCCCGGTGACCTTTGCCGCGGGTTACGGCACCTTCTGCAACATCCCCTTCGCCGGGGGGGCCGCCATTTCCCTGCTGCCGAAGTTCACCCCGGACGACATGATGTCCACCATCGTCAAGCACCGGGTGACGGTCATCACCGGTCTGCCCACGGCTTACCGGAAGCTCCTGGAAATGCCCAATTTCAAGGACTACGATATCTCCCACGTCCGCATGTACACCACCGGCGGCGACGCCTTGACCGGCAAGACCCTGGCCATGTGGCAGGCCAAAACCGGCAAACCCATCTGGGAAGGCCTGGGCGGCACCGAAATGATGCACCTGGTGACCTCCAACACCATGAGCGACGTGCCCGTGCCCGACTCCATCGGCCGGGCGCTGCCCGGCTTCGAGATCAAGGTGGTGCGGGAAGACGGCACCACCGCGGGCCCCGGCGAAGTGGGCTCCATGATGATCAAGGGCCCCACCGCCACCCTGTACTGGAAGCCCTACATCCAGGACCAGAAGCTCCTGAAATCCATGAAAAAGGGGATCAAAGACGGCTTCAACATGATGGGTGACGCGGTCATGATGGACAAAGACGGCTTCATCTTCTTCCAGGCCCGGGAAGACGACATGATCAAGTCGTCCGGCTTCCGCCTGGCGCCGTCTGAGATCGAAGACGCCATCCTCCGTCACAAAGCGGTGCGGGATGACGCAGTGGTGGGGATTCCCGACGAGATCATGGGCCAGAAGGTAGTGGCCATGGTGGAG
>JAKAGH010000328.1 GCA_021817645.1 Deltaproteobacteria bacterium | reverse complement strand
AGAAAGAGATAGGCCAGCAGCCGCCCGTAGTGGTCGTAGCGCAGCTGGTCGTATTCCAGGCGCACCATCTTCCCCTGGGCCAGGCCGGCCAGGAAGGCCTTGGACTTATGGGCCAGAAATTCCGCAGGGCGGCCTTCTTTTTCCATCTCCGGGGCGTCAAGGCCCAGGAGGCGCACCCGCTGGCCCCCGGCCAGGATCAAGGTGTCACCGTCGATTACGTGCTCCACCGGGGCCTGCTGGGGCGGCCCTTGGGGTTGCGGCGCGCAGCCCCAAGCCAGGAGGATCGCCAGCAGCCAGAGGGCGAGGAAAGTTTTCGCTTTTCTGTTTTCCGTTTTCCGTGAAAAGAAAGGTTTCATCGGTAAGTTAGCAACCATCCAACTATCTTTCATTCAATTTTGCAGAAAACCTGAAACAGTTCCTCCTGGGCCATTGGCGCACCCGCAAAGCAGAAAAGGTCCGGTGGGGCGGGCGTCTCGCCCGCCCGGTAATCCGCACAGGCTGGAAAGCCTGTGCTACCACTCGGAACTTTTCGTAACAGAAAACGGAAAACTATCCTTTAAGTTTTCCCGCAAAATACGGAATGGTGGCTTTTAACCCCGCGTCCAGGGGCACGGTGGGCTGCCATCCCAGCTTCTTTTGGGCCCGGCTGATGTCCGGTTTCCGCCGTACCGGGTCATCCGGCGGCAGCGGCTTATAGACCAGGGGGGCGGTGCTGCCGGTGAGGGTGAGCACTTTGCGGGCCAACTCCATGATGGTGAACTCCTCGGGATTGCCCAGGTTGACGGGTTCCGTCTGCTTCTCACAATTCATCAGGCGCGTCAGGCCCTCCACCAGGTCGGAGACATAGCAGAAGGACCGGGTCTGTTGGCCTTCGCCATAGATGGTAATTTCTTTCCCGCTCAGGGCCTGGACGATGAAGTTGCTCACCACCCGGCCGTCGTTCAGAGCCATGCGGGGCCCATAAGTGTTGAAGATGCGGGCAATGCGAATATCCACCCGGTTCTGGCGGTGGTAGTCCATCATCAGGGTTTCGGCCACCCGCTTGCCTTCGTCATAGCAGCTCCGGGGTCCGATACAATTGACGTTGCCCCAGTATTTCTCCTGTTGGGGATGTTCCAGGGGATCGCCGTAAATCTCGGAAGTGGAAGCGAGAAGGATCCGGGCCTTAACCCGTTTGGCCAGACCCAGCATATGCAGGGTCCCCAGGACGTTGGTCTTGATGGTCTTCACCGGGTTGTATTGATAGTGCACCGGCGAGGCCGGACAGGCCAGATGGAAAATCTGGTCCACTTCCAGCATGATGGGATTCACCACGTCATGGCGGATCATTTCCAGCCGGGGGTTGTCCCGGAGGTGCATCAGGTTCTCTTTGGAACCGGTGAAATAATTGTCCAGGCACAAAACCTCATGCCCTTGCTGGAGCAGAAACTCCACCAGGTGAGAGCCGATGAACCCGGCGCCGCCGGTGACCAGGATACGGGCCATAACGCATTTCCTCCCATTGGATTCCTGACCGTCTATTGTAACCCCGCTTGCGCCTGAGGTAAATTCCAGATTGACAGGTCCGCTTATTTAACTAAGAATGAAAAAGCTGTCAGCTTGCGGCGGTCAGCTGAGTACCGGGCTTGGGTCTGACCCAAGGTTTAACTAATTTATTTTTTCGGACATCTCAGCTGAACTCTGCTTCTTTAAAAGCTGAAAGCTGACCGCTGATAACTGACAGCTATAATAGTAGGTCGCTAACGAGGAAAATCATGAGAAAAAAATGTCTTCATTTTCTCCTGGCCTTGGCCTTGCTCCTTCCGGCCGCCTGCATCCCCGATAAAAAGGCGCAAGAAGAACAGCGCCAGGAGATTCAGGGCCTGAAGACCGAAGTCATCGCCTTGAAGGAACAAATCAACGCCCTGAAGGACCAGGTAGCCAAGCTTGAGGCTGGGCAGCAACAGATCATTAATTTGCTGGCGAACCCTCCGGCGCCGCCGCCGCCTCCGGCCGCGGCCGCCCCCCCTCCGGCCCCGGAACCCTTCACGGTCAGCCAACTCCTTAAGGAAAAGGAACGCTTACTGGGCACCCGGGTCACGGTCAAAGCCGTGCCGGGGCCGGTGGTGGTCCACCGCAAAACCATGCTTCTGAAGGCCCCCGAAGGGTCGGTGGAAGTCTACTTCGGCGACCTCCCCGATGTGAAGACCGTGAACCGGCTCACTTCCACCACCCTGGACCAGCCTCTCACCATCACCGGGGTGCTGAGTCCCCCCACAGGCGGGGGAGGAGCCAATCTCAGGATCATTGCTGAAGTGGTGGAATTCTGAGCCCCACAGAGTCAACCACCCCCTGGCGAACCTTCCGCCGCCGGCTTTTCGCCAAGAAGCCGGTGGCCCCGGGTGAAGATACCCTAAAAGGCGCGGTCCTGAGCCGCAGCCTGGGCCGTCTGGACCTGTTGGTCATCGGCGTGGCCCAAATCATCGGCGCGGGCATCTTCATCATCTCCGGGGTGGGAGTAAAGCTCGCCGGTCCCGGCATCATCCTCTCCTTCCTGGTGGCCGGCGGGGCCTGTACTCTATCGGCGCTGTGTTATGCCGAGCTGGCCTCCATGATTCCCCGGTCCGGGAGCGCGTATTCTTATGCGTATACCATCTTTGGGGAACTACTCGCCTGGATCATCGGCTGGGACCTGATCCTGGAATACGGCATGGGGGCTTCCACCGTGGCCGCGGGCTGGTCTTTTTACTTTCAAGACCTGCTGCATGGCTTCGGTCTGTCCCTGCCACTGTGGGCCAGCGGCCCCCCGCTGAGCCTGCCCGGCCGGATCATCAACCTGCCCGCGGCCCTGGTGGTCCTGGGCTTCACGGTGCTCCTGGTCTTCCGCACCCGCCTTAACGCCCTCATCGCCATGGGCATCGTCGCCGTGAAGCTGGTAGTGATCGCCTTCATCCTGGTCCTGGGGGCCGGGTATGTCAGACCTCATAACTGGCTGCCCCTAACGCCCTATGGGGGCTGGAGCATCATCCAGGCCGCGTCCCTGGTCTTTTTCGCCTACCTGGGCTTCGACGTGATCGCCATCACCGCGGAAGAGGCCCGCCACCCCTCCCGGGATGTGCCCTTCGGCATCATCGGCTCCCTGGCCCTGTGCAGCTTGATTTATCTGGCCGTGGCCCTGGTGCTGGTGGGCATGGTGCCTTACGGCCAGGTGGACCCGGACGCCCCTTTTTCCACCCTATTCCGGCAGGCAGGCATGTTTTGGGCCGCGGACGTGGTGTCCGTGGGAGCCATGATCGGCATCACTTCCGTGCTCTATATGTTGCTGTTGGCCCAGCCCCGGGTGCTTTTCGCCATGGCCCGGGACGGGCTCCTGCCCCGGTGGGTGGCCGCGCTCCATCCCCGCTACCAAACGCCCCATCGCCTGACGCTGCTCTGCGGAGGGGTGGTGGCCTTGGTGGCCTCCCTCACCCCGGTGGAGAAGCTGGCCTACATGTGCAACATCGGCACCCTGTTTGCCTTTTTCCTGGTTTGCGCCGGGGTGCTGCTGCTCCGCTTCACCCACCCTACCCTGCCCCGGCCCTTCTCCTGCCCCGCGGGCAAACTGGTCTCCGGGCTCGGGGCCTTGGTCTCCCTGG
>JAKAGH010000327.1 GCA_021817645.1 Deltaproteobacteria bacterium | reverse complement strand
CAGTACAGAAATTGGCGTTGCCGGCCCGGGGCCGCAAGGGTCCCATGTAAGTATAAATGGTGCGGTTGGAGAGGTTGACCGCACAGTTATAGTTCTGGTAACAGTTGCGCGGGTTAAACAGCACGGCATTGGGCAATTGCTTCAGGTTGAGGTCCTTCTCCACCCGTTTATTGGGGTAGCAGTCGGTGCCATAACCTTCGGCGATCATGCGGACAGCCTTCCCGGCCACCAGGTCCTGGATCACGTGGCCGCCGCCGTACTTAAACTCGCCGGGATAAACCTTGTTCAGGGGATCGTCCGTGGTGGGCTCGGTGGCGCCCAGATAGACGTCCACCGCGGCCAGGCCGGCGTAAGCCGGGACATTGTTGAGCCACACCCTGGAGGCCTTGATGGGGGGCTTGGTGTGGCCGAAATTGATGATCGCGCCCGAGGAACACATGGGAGAAAAGGTGCCGGTGGTCACCACGTCCACCGTACGGGCCGCCTCCGCTTCCCCTTTGCGGCGCACGATGTCGATGATCTCTTCGGCGGTGACTACTACTGCCTGGCCTTTTTTTATCTTCTCGTTGATTTCCTGGTAAGTTTTATTTACCTGGTAATTTGCCATGCCTTAACCTCCCCGAATCTGGGCGCCCTTCTCAGAACGTATCCACCAATATCGATGCACTTTTCAGTTTTTACCGGTCCGCTTCAAACGGCCGCGCGGTTCAGCCGCACTTCCATGGCGTGGGCCGGGCAAGCCGGACAGCAAAGCTCGCACGCGCTGCATCTGGCGGCCTCGAAGACTACGGCCATGTCAGGCCTCTCAATGTGCAGGGCCCCGGTGGGGCAAACCGCGGTACAGGTGCCGCATTGATAACAGCGCTCCTCGTTACGGCTCACCTCCCGGGCCACCCGGCGTACCTTTACTCCGGCACCCCGCAGGTACTTAAGGCCCTGGCGGAAGTCCTTGGGATGCCCCCGCAGCTCCATGACCATCAACCCCTCTTGCCGGGGGTTAATGGCGGCCCTGAGAAGGTTAAACTCCAGGTCAAAATCTTTGACCAGCCGGTAGATTATGGGCTGGTCCACCACTTCCCGGGGAAATTGCAATACCAACATTTCCGCGTGCATGGCCTTATCCTCAAATTTTTTCGCCCAGGAAGAAATCAAAGAAGAGCGGCCCGTCAGGTCGCTCTTGATTGCTCCCGGTCCAGCAGCCGGCAGGTCCTTGCCGCCGGACACCAATCTTTCGGCAATTATCTCAGAAACATGCGGTATCTGTCAAGCTATATAATACTGTTTTTGTATATAATAGTTAGCTGCCAATTGAAACTGCTCCCTGCCACCCTTGACCTTTTCCCTGGCTGCCCTTATTTTGCCATTATGTTAACGGGGTTTTCCAGCTCTGACACCACCTTTTTTATTACCGCCCTGATCTCTCTTTTCGTGATCATCGATCCTTCGGGGAATATCTTCCCTTACCTGGCCCTGTCGCAGGCCACCGCGCCCCAGGAACGGAGAAGCCTGGCCCGTCATGCCTGTCTCTATGCCTTCCTGATCCTGGCCCTGTTCATTGCCATCGGCCGGGTGATCCTGACCTTCTTCGGCCTCAGCCTGCCGGCCTTTCAAATCGCCGGAGGCCTCATCCTCTTCCGCATCGCCTTTGACATGCTGGAAGGCCGGGGCCATTTCAACCGTCTGGACACATCTTCGAGCCTGGTGGCGGCCGATTACCGGGACATTGCCCTGGTGCCCATGACCATGCCCTTGTTGGCCGGCCCCGGGGCCATCTCCACCATCCTGGTGCTCACCAGCCGGTCCGCCACCCTTCTGGAAGACGGGCTGATCCTGGCGGCCCTGGGCCTGGTGATGCTATTGACTTATGCGGTCTTCAGGTTTGCCGAGCAGCTTCTGGGTTTTTTGAAAGAAAGCGGGGTGCGGCTCTTAACCCGCATCATGGGCCTGATCCTGGCGGCCCTGGCCGTGGAATTCGTCATCCAGGGGCTGCGCGCCGCCTTTCCCGCCTGGAGTTGACCATGGTGAGCAGTAATACCGAGTTGCCATCAAACAGCGCGGATTTGTAGGGGGCACCCGTGTGTGCCCCCTGGGGGTTCGCAAAAACACAATCCCCGGTACTTAAAAATCAATCCGATCGTAGCATTAACCCAGTGGTATCTGCGCACGCCCGGGAGGACGTTTACTGCTCACTGCTTACCGCTCACTGCTCACTAATAAAAATCCACCGGATCGATGTGGCGGGATGCCGACCAATGAAAGAAGAGATTGCTGGGCAATCCCTGGAAGATATAACGATTTGGCGGCATCAGCAGACGGCGGCAAATGGAGGACCAGGAATAAAATTTCTTAAAACAGCCCCAGACCCCGGCTTCGCACTCCTCCGGAGTCATCTGTTTGGGGATGAAGTTGCAGACCATGCCCAGATATTTTTCCGCATCCGGATTGTGCACCCGGCCTTCCTGGTTTAGCTGGTCCCACATGGGGGTGCCCCGCCGCGGGGTAGCCACGTTGAAAAAGGCCATGGGCGCCTTGATGTGATTCAGAAATTCCAGGGTCTCGTCAAAAAGTTGCTTTTTATCGCCATCGAGTCCGAACATGAAATTCAGGGAATAGAAAATGCCCCGCTCCCGGAGGCGGCCCAGGAGCCATTCGTATTCCTTCACCGGGTTTTGCACCTTTTCGATGGAGGCGATGCTCTCCTGGCAGACGTTCTCGATGCCGATGTTCACATGGTCGCAGCCGGATTTTTTGGCCAGGTCCAGCAGGTCCTCATCCCGGGAGGTATTGATGGTCCACAGGCAGCTCCAGCGCAGATTCAGGGGGATGAGGGCCTGGAACAGCTCCTTGGCGTAGTCCCGGTGGCCCGTGAGATTGTCGTCGATGAAATAGATCTTCTTGCGGCCGGTGATCTTGACGTTGGTCTTGATTTCCTCGATCACCTCTCCCAGGGGCCGGCGCCGGTAGGTATGGCCGTAAACAATGGGCACTTCGCAAAAAGCGCAGTGGTACGGACAGCCCCGGGAGGTCTGGGTGGGGATGATTTTCACCCGGTAATTCCGCCAATTCACCAGTTCCAGGCGGGGCCGGGGCAGGCCCGCCAGATTATGAAATTCTGCGGCCTGATAACGGGGCTGCAGCCGCCGCACCCGGGCATCTTCCAACACCTGACCCCACACCGATTCGGCTTCGCCCACCACCACCGCGTCGCAGTGCTCCAGGGCCTCCTCGGGGTGCAGGGTGACGTGAAAGCCGCCCATCACCACCTGCACGCCCCTCTGCCGGAATTCTCCGGCAATTTCAAAGGCCCGCTGGGCCGTGGCGCAGGTGGCGGTGATGCCCACCAGATCGTACTGGCGATGATAAGGAATGGGGGAGAGGCGGTCGTCCACCAAATCCACGTGGATGCCCTTGGGGGTGAGGCCCGCCAAGTAGGGCAGGGTAATCCCCAGGAGCCAGCGGGTGCGGCTGCGCAGGAGCCGTTGATCAGGATAACGAGTAGTAGGTTGTACCAGTAATATTCTCATTGAAAACCTTAGTCCATCCGGATAAGCTTGAGGTGGTAAACTTAATTTAATGCAAATATCAGCCTGATGCCAATATAAAAGAACTTAATCCGGC
>JAKAGH010000326.1 GCA_021817645.1 Deltaproteobacteria bacterium | reverse complement strand
TCTCCAGGCTCAGGTCGTTGGCCCGAAAGGGATAGCCCGCCTGGCTGAGGCGGTACAGGAAAAGGAGGTGCCAGGTCCAGGGGGAGAGGTTTTCCGGCCGGAGGTACTCTTCACACACCCTGCAGGCCCAGGCCGCAAAACCACCGTTTTCGATGCGGCAGCGGCGGCGTTCCTCGGTCCCGCAAAGCCTGCCTTGAGCCACTGCCTGCAACTCCCGTTGCAGCGGCCAGTCTGTGAGAAGACCTGTCCCGGCACCATCTAAATCCCCTGGCTGGAGCATTCCTGGTCCTCACGAGGCGCCACCCGCAGGCCCTCAAAAATCTGCTGGGCCAGATAGGAGACCAGATCCGGGGCGTGTTCCCGCAGCCGCTCCTGCCAATCCGGGTGGCGTTCCGGGTCCAGGGGCTCTTCCCCGCCAGCCGCGGCTACCAGGAAATCCCCCGCTTTAAAGCCGGTCAGAATCTCCAGCCCGAACTGCAGACGGGTTTCGCCCAGGCAGAAGCGGCGCTGCCCCCCCTCCAGGCGAAAGGCCGACAATTGATAAGCCACCCGCTCTTCGGAAGTAGGCCGCCGGTAATACAAGGTCACCTCCGACCCCGAAACCGGATCGTGGACCACCAGCGAATGGATGGCGTCCCCAAGAACCCTTGGCATTGTTCCTCCAGTAGTGTAGTTAAGTGCCAGTGGTCAGTTATCAGTTCTTCTCTGGCAACTGACTACTATCACTAAGCCGCATACCTGCTAACCCGATTCTGCACCCGGGCGATGACCGAGCCGTAGGTGTCGTCTTCCAGCACCGTGAATTCCACTTCTTCCGCTAAACGGCGTTGGGAGACCTTTACCGGCGCGGCCATGACCGCGACCCGGGGAAAGATCAGCTCCACCTGGTAGTTTAATCCCGGTTCGAACTCCGGCCCCCGGGCCAGGAGATGGAGCGCCAACGTGTCGTTGTCCTGTAGATGTTGGGTCAGGAGAAAATCCCGGAAATCCCGGTCGAATTCCAGTTTCTGCTCCCGCCCGGTCCGGAAGACCCGGTTGGCGTAAACCACTCCCGCTCCCGGGGTGCGCTCCGGGGTCAGGTTGTTGTTGAGGGTCCAGGTGAGACGGCGGATCTCCGCATAGAGCCGGTTTCCCCCCAAAATGGCGTTGCCGTCCCAGCGCCCCCCCAGGTTCACTTCCACCTGGCTCACTTTCAGGGGCGGCTCTTCCACCCGGGACGGCAGCAGCATCCAGCCGCTCTCCGGCGGCAGGTAATAGACCCGATAGGTGGCGGCCGTGGCGCTGCTCCCCGGGGGCGCGATAGTGATGACCCCGGGGACCGCGGCCGAGATCGCACTATAGGCTACTTCTTCCCACGCCTGGCTGTCGGGGTTAAGTACCTGGATAGCCTGGACGTTGCTTAATCTCTCGGCCGCGCTGTCTCCGGCCACGCCGTTGGCCGCCAGAGTCAGGGAGGTGGCATTAAAGGCCGCAGTAATAGTTTCGACCATAGTGTTGTCCGTGATTTTGCCGGTGCCCTTCACCGTGGCGCTAATCTTGGCCCAGCCGTCTTTAGGGAACTCGGTCTTCACCTGATCGAGGAAGCAGGAAGCAAAACGCCGTTTCAACACCTGGCGGCCGAAGCGCATGGCCGCGGTAAAACTGGGATTGGACCGGGCCGCGTCCACTTCCCCGGACCGGGGTTGGATAACGTGGCGATAGCCGCTGCTCCCCTGGGAGGTGGTCCCCACCTGCCCCAGGGCATAGCCCAAAAGGAAGGCGAAATGCTGGGGCTGGGCCCGGGAAAAGGTGAGCGCGCCCCCCACGGTTCCCCCCAGGTCATAAAGACGGTCCGCTTCTTCTTTGCCGGTCATCTCCTCCCGGTTGGCAGCCTTCAGGCACCGGTAATTGAGGAGGCTGTTCAGATCCGCCAGCAGCAAGGTGTCCAATTCCTGTTCGGAGTTGATGGCCGTTTCCTGCTGCTGGGCCGAGACTGCCAGCAGGTTGTGGGTGGCGAGAAAATTACGGATGGACCGGGTCATAATTACTCCTTAGAAATCTTTCACTAATCTGGTGCTATATTCGGCCCCGTAGACGGCCAGCTCCCGGGTCGTGAGCCAGGGCTCTTCCTTTTCCAGGGAAAAAGGGGCTATTTCCAGCCCCAGGTCCTGCTGCCACAAAGCCCGGCGCACCCCTTCGAGAATTTGGTAAATCCCTCCTTCTTGAACCCGGGCCTCGGCTTCTCCCCTTAAGGGACGCACGGCCACCAGCACGGCAAAATTCAGGACCAGGTCAGAGGAACCCAGCGCCACCTGCTCGCCTTTGGCCTGCCGCAGTCTGACCAGCACCGCGGGCAGCCGCCAGGCTTGATGCTGCAGGTCCTGGAGCCAATTCCCCTGATACGAGGCCACGGTCTGGACGAGGGAGCCCAATTCGGCTTGCAGGGCCTTAAGCAGCGCCTCCTCCACGTCACCCCAGGTGAGATCGGCCATTGCCACCCCCTGCCGTTACCATTCTCCCAGGGTGTTCCGGGAGAAAATGCGTAGGTTGCTGTCCATCTCCGCGGCTTCCCGGGCCGCGGCCGGGGGCTCCCCGCCGCTGCCGCCCAGGGTCGCCTGGCCCGCGGCCACCTGTTTCAGGAAGGCCAGGCCGTCCTGGTATTTCTGCCGCCAGACTTCCGGAGCGACACTACGCCGGCTGTACAGATGGTAAATGGCCAGGTCCGCGGACAGGGTTTTCACCCGTTCCGGCGCCGGAGAAAAGGGCACGGTATAACGCAGGCCGCAGGCCGCGTCGATTTCGGCGTCAGCCCGGCTGATGGCTTCCGCCACTACCTGGCTGTCGGGGACCTCCCCCGATTCCGCGGTCAACGCCGCCAGTTCCGCCTCAGGGATCATGCTGAGCAAGTCGTCTTGGGTAGAATAGGCCATTACTTCCTCTCCTGATTGCTGCTTATGTCTTTGCCTTTTGGGGCCTAAGCCGTCACCGCCCGCTCAATGGTCAAGGCCAGGTCGCCGCTCTTCTCCACGGTGTTCGGGGCCGCGCCCGGGAAGGTAACTTTCAGCTCACCCACATAAGGCCCGGGAGTTTGGTCGGTATCGGCGTCTCCCAGAAAAACAGTGACGATGCCCTGGCCGGCCTGGCCCAGGTTAAAAGCGCTATGGTCCTTCGAAAAGGCGTAATCTTCCCCTTTGGGCCTTTTCACGCCTAGAAAAAGGGTGCATCCGCTCAGGTTCACGGCCGCGCCGCTATCATCGGTCACCGTCAGGGTGAGCAGCTTGGCCTCGCCTTGCTTGAGGGTAATGATCTCAGCCATTAGGAGTCACCTGCATTCTGCGAATTTGGGGAACTGAAGACAAACGGCGGATATTAACACCCAGAGCCAATCTTATGGGAACCAGAAAAATGCTTGGAGTTCCGAATGCACTTCCTGACGGAATATTCCCGACTCCAAGGATCGTCACCGGCCCAGGATTGACCGTGGGCATCCCCAGGACCCCGGTACCGGGAATATTGCCCACTCCGAGGAGGTATTGGGGATCTGCACCGTAGAGTAGTTCGGTGGCATAGAGTTTTCCAGTTCCGAATTTAGCCATCTTAACCCTCTGGGCTCTGGGAGCTTTCCTCGCAGTTCCGCAAACA
>JAKAGH010000325.1 GCA_021817645.1 Deltaproteobacteria bacterium | reverse complement strand
CCTTGACGTGGCCCAGAGGCGCGTCGATCCGTCCCAGGGAGGACGGCGCTCCCAGACCCGCAGTTTCAAGCCCCAGGGGCATAAAAATCCGTTCGGTGATCAGTTCATCCCACGTTTTGCCGGTAAGACGCTCCAGCATGGCACCAACCAGAACATAATTCATGTTGGCATAAGCGAACTTGGTGCCCGGCTTGGCTGCCAGGGGCTTTTTACTCCACTGCCGGACGAGCCAATAGCGCATCTCATCCAGGTTCCCTTCCTGGCTCAGGCTCCTGGCGAGCAATTTTCCAAAGGCTTGGTTGTCACTGGGGATGCCGCTGGTGTGGGACAGGAGTTGCTCGAGGGTGACCCCACGCAGCACCGGGGTCATAGTGGCGGCAAACTCCGGGAAGACTTCAGCTACGGTGCTGTCCCACCGGAGCTTATTTTCCTCCACGAGCATGGCAGCCAACAAAGCCGTCATGGCCTTGGTATCTGAACCCAGATGGAAGCGGTCTTCGATGGTCACCGGAATGGCAGCGCCGGCCCGGCGTGTCCCCACAGCACCGCGGGCCACGATTTTCCCGTCCTGGACTACCGCGGCGGCCAGGGCGGGCAGGTCGTAACGCGCCAGATAGGGGGTGAGTATGCCGTCAAGAGAGGTCTGGGCGCCGGCAACGCCGACCGGGCCCAAAAATATCGCCAGGGCCAGGACTAAGAGCGTGGAGCAATAGCGTGACATTTCTAAGTTTCCTTTATCAAGGGGGTGGACCACGACTGATTATCAGGAGGAATTCGGCCATGATCGCCTAACCTTCAAGGGCAAACTTAACCCTGGGGGCCGCTGCTGGCCTTACCAGACTCGCGAGCCGCCAAAGCGATCATTACCGCAGACCGCATCTAGTGATGCGCCCAATTTTTGCCGTTTGCCGGTCTTTACAGGTAGTCGACTACTACTATTTGGGGGTGATTCTCTCAGACCGCCAATCTCGCTTTACATAAGTCTCGGTTTGATGAGGAAATGCCCAGATATGATCTGGATAGCCCGAATTTTGTGCCGTTCGATAATTTAAAGAAGCTTTATTTGGCAGTTTCTTTATTCCAGGGCCAACGGCCTGTAATTTCAAGTTCAAGAGCAAAACTCAGGAATGTCCGGATTACGACCAATAAAGCCAAAACCCCTAAATCTTTAAATGTTGGGCCAACCGCCACCGTACCAACGATATCAGAAGCAATCAGAAATTCCAAACCCAGTAGAATAGCCTTCCCGAAATCGCTTCTGAATTTCCGATAACAATCTTCCAATGCTCCCTCTTTGATTATACGAAGGACGAAGACAATGGTTGTTATTATTGCTCCTATTACTATGATACCAATCGCAATGGATTCGATTCCCACCGCGACCCATTTTATGTGCAGATCGAAGCCTTGGAGACCTTGGCTTGACCCTATCATCGTTAAGCCCCCCTGCCATCCCGGGTTCAGTCCCGAAAAAGATTCTCTTTTTAGCCAGATCTTTTTGTGAGGGCCAGGGTAGCACAAATTTTCCTTAAAATGTTTATCTTTCCCTCAGGTTGTAAGGATACCATCCCCCTTTACGAGCAGATTCTTCATAGAGAGGCGATCTAACTAAGAGCCCCAAGCCAGCACCGCACGACGCCAGATCCATTGCTTGCCACCAAAGAAATCTCTCAAAAATTCCAAAGGATTGAAGATGAGGTCAGCATATCAGAACGGAAGATTAGTATGCAAAAATTGCCCCGGTCGCTCTTCACCGATTTCTGCAGCAGCCTTTATTCCGGCAATTTCGGTTCAGGGGTAAGTCTCGACAAGCCCGGGGCCGTGGTTATCTTTACACCATATTTTAGGGGATCCGGGAGGAGCAGGAAGCGGTCTCTTCCCGCCTACATCTCTTAAACAGGGAGAAAATGCCGGTTGCACATGAAGACCATTTCGGCCTGGAGCCCCTTTAAGCAGCCTGTATTTCGAGCCCTCTGGATCGCTACCTTGGTCTCCAATGTGGGCACCTGGATACAAAACGTGGGTGCGGCATGGCTCATGACGTCCATGTCCAAATCCGCGGTACTGGTGGCCCTGGTGCAAGTAGCCACCATTTTCCCCATGTTCTTGCTATCTCTGCCGGCCGGGGCCCTGGCCGATATCATTGATCGTCGGCGCCTGCTTCTATTCACCCAGGCGTGGATGGCGGCCGCGGCGGTTATTCTGGGAGCAGTGACCCTGGCGGGGCTTATCCATCCGTGGCTTCTGTTGACGCTCACTTTTATGCTGGGCATGGGCGCTGCCCTGAATGGACCAGTCTGGCAGGCGATAGTGCCCGAGTTGGTGCCGCGTTGCGAATTGCTCCAGGCCATCTCTCTCAACAGCGCCGGTTTTAATCTGTCCCGGGCCATAGGTCCCGCGGCCGGTGGGGCCCTGGTGGCGGCAGCCGGAGCAGGAGCGGCCTTTGTCCTGAATGCCGTTTCCTTCCTGGGGGTACTATGGGTTCTCTATCGTTGGCGACGCCCGGCTATTGACACGGTGTTGCCGGGAGAGCGCATGATGGCCGCGATGCGCAGCGGGCTTCGCTATGTGCGCCATGCCCCCAGGCTAAAGGCCGTGCTGATTCGCACCAGCCTTTTCATGCTATTCTCCAGTTCTCTCTTTGCCTTGTTGCCGCTGGTGGTGCGCTACGAACTGGGGGGCGGCCCCACCGACTACGGCATCCTCCTGGGATGTTTCGGTGTCGGCGCCGTCAGCGGAGCCGCGGTTTTACCACGGCTCCTGGAATATGTTTCCGCCGAGGCCTTGATTGCCTCGATGACGGTTTTAGCTGCAGCCTTGATCGCAGTTTTCGCCCTAGTCCCCCTCATGTGGGTGTTGTCCGGGGCGATGCTCATCAGCGGCGTTGCCTGGCTGGTGGTAGTTTCCAGCTTTAATGTGGCGGTGCAGACCGCGGTCCCGGCTTGGATCCGGGCCCGGGCCCTGGCGGTTTATATGCTGGTCTTTGCCGGAGGCCTGAGCGCCGGTAGCCTCCTCTGGGGAACCATAGCCACCCACCAGTCCATTCGTGCCGCTCTCCTGTACTCCGCTTTGGGAGTGCTCTTGAGCCTCTTGCCGGCGCTGCGCTATCGTCTCATTCTTGATGATAAGTCCGATTTGTCTCCCTCCCTGCATTGGCCCGAACCTCATCTCGTGCTCGAGCCCCATCCGGAACAAGGACCGATACTGGTGCTGGTCGAGTATCTCATCGACCCCGCGGAAGCACGCGGTTTTGCCCAGGCCATGCGCCCTTTGAACCACATCCGACGCCGGGACGGTGCCATCAGATGGGGACTGTTTCAGGATACCGCCGAGCCGGGGCGTTTTCTGGAAACCTTTATAGTGGAAACCTGGATTGAGCATCTGCGGCAGCACGAACGGCTGACCGTGGCGGACCGGGCCGTGGAGGATAAGGTCTTTTCCTTTCATACCGGCCCAGGGCGGCCCAAGGTCTCTCACTTAATTTATTCTTATGGTCGCCGGGGCCGGCAACGCCGAAAGGTTTTAAGGAGCCTCAAAAAAGATTCCGAAGCCGACAATGATGGTCGTTAGAAACCCGGGAGGGGTGCCTATGTTTACTCGGGGTTAATACATAGAAGGTAAG
>JAKAGH010000324.1 GCA_021817645.1 Deltaproteobacteria bacterium | reverse complement strand
TTCCGGACTCTTGTGGCCGGTAAAACCGATATAGCGGATTTTCCCCGCCTTTTTGGCCGCCAGGGTCGCTTCGTAAGCACCGTTGGGGCCGAAGGTGCGGTCTGCATCGGCCAGGCGGATCACTTCGTGAAACTGCATGAGATCAATCACGTCCGTCTGTAAACGGCGCAGGCAGTCATCGATCTGCTTGCCGGCAGACTCCCGGGTGCGGCCGTCGATCTTGGTCATCAGAAAGACCTTCTGACGATAGCCGTCTTTGAGGGCCTTGCCCATCCGAATTTCACTGACGCCGCCGTGATAATCCCAGCTGTTGTCCATAAAATTAATGCCGTTATCAATGGCGGTGCGAATAATACGAATACTTTCCTTCTCCTCCGGCACGCCCAGGTGCCAGCCTCCGAGACCGATAGCGGAGACCTTTTCCCCCGTGCTCCCCAACCGGCGGTAAGGAACCGGGCCTTTGGGGGAATCGGCCCAGGCATAAGGCGCCAGCCCGGGGATCCGGGACGCCGCGGTGACCATACCCAGCGCGGCCAGCCGGTTGACAAACTCTCGACGGTCCATTTTTCTGTCCTTTCCCTGGAAATTAACGGCAGGTCTGGGAAGAAGTGGAAAACCTGGGACTTATGAGAAAGCGTGATATTATCCGGGAGGAATGACCTACGCCGTTAACCAATACGATGCGAATTGATTTGCCCGTGTCAAGGTGCAGGCCCGGGCCACCAGGGCCTTTTCGTGATTTCCGCCTGCTTCCGAAGATCAGGCCGCTTCCCTATTTCCAGAAAATCTGTTTGCGGGTATAAACTATAATTTCGTTGATTAAGATATGATAATTTTTCTCCGCCACTACTCAACTGCCCATGCTGGTTACTGATTTCCCATGAATTTTGCGGCCTTTGCTTTGAGCTGGAGCCCGGTGCTCCTCCTGGCGGTGCTGGCGGTGGGCTGGAAGCGCCCGGCCCTGGAACTCGCCCTTTACGGAGTGTTGTTTACCGCGGCCCTGGCCCACCTGGCTTTCCAGACACCCTGGAGCGTCATCCTCATGGCCGGAGTGGATGGAGTGGTGACCACCCTGCCTCTGCTGCTGGTGGTGACTGCCGGCATTCTCCTCTCCCATCTCCTGATCGCGTCCCGGTCCATGGAGCGCATGGTCGCCTGGTTCGTCCAGGGCCTGCGCCACCCCCGGCACCGGCACCTCTTTATCGCCTTGGGGATCTGCAACTTCCTGGAAGGGGCCAGTGTCATTGCCGAACCCATTGTGGCGCCCATGCTCCGGGCCGCGGGAGTCCAGCCCGCAAACGCGGCCGCTCTTGCCATCATCGGTTATGCCGGTTTGATGAGCGTGGAGATGGCCGGAATCATCATCACCGTGCTGGCCCTGGTCACTGGCCTGCCCCTGGCTGATTTGGCCGCAGCCACGGCCTGGCTCTCGGTGCCCGGGGTCCTGGCCATGGCCGCGTGCATCCCCTGGTATCTGCCCTCGGAGTCCCGGCGCTGGTCTTATCTGCCCCAGGTTTTGGGCAGCGGCCTGTTGGTGGCTCTGGTGGCGGTGGCCACCACCCTGACCCTGGGCGTGGCCCTGGCCGGCATGACCGGCGGCCTGGCGCTGATGGTGGTTTTGCTGCTTCTGGGCTCCCGCCGCTGGCACTGGAGTAGAGAGATTTTCCGGGACTTTATTCCTTTCGCCTGTATCCTGCTGCCCCTGCTGCTGGTGAATACCGTGCCCAGGCTCCAGGAACTCACCCAAAACACCTGGGCGTTCCGGGTGAAAGTGGTGCCCATCCACCAAATCACCATGACCCCTTTCTTCTCGGCGTATCTTTACCTCTTTCTGGCCCTGGGAGTAGCCGTGGCCCTGTTTCGGTCCGAGGTAAAGACGCAAGCGGTGCTGGCCGCGGGTTTGCGCCAGGCCTGGCGGGCCCTGGCGGCCATGGCCTTGTTCGGGGCTATGGGGCAGATCATTGCTTATTCGGGGTATGGGGAAGGTTTTGTTGACCTGGAGCAGTCGCTGAACATCCCCTGGGTCCTGGCCATGGGGCTGAAGTCTTACACCGGGAGTTGGTACCCGCTGTTTGTGCCCCTGCTGGGCTGGGTGGGCACCTTTCTCACCGGCTACGGCGTGGCCTCCCTCATGCTCTTCGGGGGGCTGCAGGTGCACGCCGCCGCGCTTCTGGGGGTATCGGCGGTCTGGCTGGCCGCGGGCCTCACCGTGGGCTCCGCAGTGGGCTCCATCTCCTCCCCCTTTAAAATCGCCCTGGCCGCGCCCATGTGCGGCGCTCTGGGCCAGGAGGGGGAGATTTTGCGGCGCACCATTCCCCTGGGCCTGGCCGCATCCTTCTTCCTGGGCCTGATTCTTTGGGCTTTATAACCTCGCCCTTGAGGGGATAATTTTAAAAGGAGATATACTCTGAAAGGCTATTATGAAAATATTATCAATCAGTTGATGCCTTAGAATAGAATCGTGTAGATAGCAGATATCAGGTAGTTCAATATTAAGGGGGATTCTACCGGATTAGGTGGAGTTGGAATTTTAATTCCTATAGTGCTTCCATTGGTTTGAGGGCATCCCGTCCATCGTCCGCCGCTTTTCGAACCGCCTCAAAGACTGATTTATCGCGGTCACCGCTACAGTGACTTCTAAGGCAACAACATTTGTGGAGTTAAAAAGACTAGACCGATGCACCAGATTTATTTTTCTCTGCTTCGACGGTTAGACAAAAAGAAAAAGCTTGTTATAATAATTCATATCGTCAAAAAAAATCGCCGCTAATTTAACTACAAGAAGTTGCGCATAACCTTACGCCACTCATGGCCTGATATTTGTTTCATTCGCGTATAAACAATTCTTCCCTACCTACCAGCCAGCCTTTAGTTTTCACGTTTTTAAGAGTACCCCCTAAGATGGTCGCTTCGTAGGTGTCGCCACCGGGGTACCATTGGTAATCAAGAATTATTTTATTTCCTTCTTGGCGCTTCGCCAATAAATGGCAGTTTATCCGAACATCGGCATTACCTATAATTTCAATTAGCAGGGTTAACTCATTTATCTCACTTAACTTATCTCCCCGAACAATTAAAGTCTGTGCAATGTGGTTGGTGCCTCTATAGATATATTTGCCCCCCACGGTTGGATCAAGATCGCGGTATTCAGCGTTCTGGGCCTGTCCGGTGGATGTGGCCGCCAACACCAGCATGAAGGCCGCCATCAATGCAATACTTAGAGTTTTCATGTGTTGCTCCTCCTTAAACGTGCAGCAGGCGCCTGGCCTTACTGTTGGCTGTTACGCTCCAGAACGCTCTTATGCGTTGCCGTATCGCCCACGTAGCTTCCTTTTTCCAACTTCTTCGATGTTTGCGAGAAATGTTTCCATTCGTGGACGAAACCGTTATGGTCTACTGAATCCATGATCTTCCCGCAATGTTTAAAATTAGTAACCTCAAGTTTTTTTGCAAACGGCATGTTAGCACAAGATCCATCAAAAACCAAGATTATGCGGTAACCTTGGCCACCGCAGGTTAGTATCTCTATGCCCGAAGAAAATCCCGCAAAGTTTCTGTTTTTGAAGCCGAATACTCTCAGCGACGTCATGGTAGCACAAATTTCCCTGAAAAAGTTAATTTCCC
>JAKAGH010000323.1 GCA_021817645.1 Deltaproteobacteria bacterium | reverse complement strand
TCACCGAGCGGGCCGAACAGGGGATGAGCACGGCCAACAGCGACACCACCAGGCGGTCCCGGGGGGTCTCCAGGATGCGGGTGGCCATGACCGCGGGCACGCTGCAGCCGTAGCCCAGGATAAAAGGAATGATGGACTTGCCATGCAACCCCATCACATGCATGAGGTTGTCCATCAGGAAGGCCACCCGGGGGAGGTAGCCACTGTCCTCCAGTAAGGCCAGCCCCGCCAGGAAGGGCACCAGGTAGGGGAGCACCACGGCCACCCCCCCGAAGATGCCCATGAACACCCCGTCCACCAGGAGATGATAGGCCAGGGAGGTTTTGCCCAGCCAGAGAGCGCCCAGCTTCTGGGCCAGTTCCAGGTAGCCCACCAGGAAGTTCTCCGTGGTTTGACCCAGCCGGAAGACCACCTGGAAAAAGAGGGTAAGCACCGCCAGCAGCAGGATATAGCCCCAGAATTTGTGGGTGGCCACCCGGTCCAGGCGCTCCCGCCAGGAGGGTTTCTGCGAGGGCGTGACTTTGGCCACGGCTTCAAAGATATTGACGGTCAGGGCATGGCGCTCCGAAGAAATGACGATTTCCGGGGAACGGCCGTGGCTTTCGGCCAGAATTTTCTGGTGATTGCGCACCAGGGCCAGGCAGTGGGGCTGCCGGCGGCCCATCTCTTCCAGGAGGTGAGGGTCGTCTTCCAGGAGTTTGACCAGTAAAAGGCGCAGGGGTAGGCCCATCTCCCGGGCACAATCCGGGTCCAGGCGGTCGCTTAATTCCGCGATCTCTTCCTCGATATCCCGGCTGAACAAGATCTGCACGGGCCGCACCCCGACGTGGCCGGCCTTGACCGCGGTCTCCAGCAGTTCCGTGAGCCCCCGGCCGGTGGCGGCAATGCAGGGAACCACGGGCACCCCCAACATCTCCGAGAGCTTGGCCACGTCTATGTTAATGCCCTTGCGGTCCGCTTCGTCCATCATGTTCAGGGCCACCACCAGGGGCCGCTCCAGGCTCATCAGCTCCAGGGTGAGTTCCAGGCTGCGATCCAGGTGGGACGCGTCGATGACATTGAGGATAACATCCGCGGCCCCGGACAGGAGGTAATTACGGGACTCCAGTTCCGCGGGATCGATGGAGGTCAGGGAATAAACCCCAGGCAGGTCCACGCAGGTGACCTCTTCTCCCTGAAACACCACCTTACTGACAGTATATTTCACCGTGGTCCCGGGAAAGTTGGAGACCATGGCTTTATAGCCGCTGAAATAATTGAAAATGGTGCTTTTGCCGCAATTAGGCTGGCCGATGAGCGCGATTTTTAAGGACATTTAAGTTCCAGTGGTCAGTGGCCAGATAATTTCTTGTAGGGCGCGTCTTACGCGCCAGAAATGGTGCGGGAAACGCACCATAAACCTTCGCATTCCCAACCTCCGGCTGGGGAACGCAATTTTTCCCGCAACTCCTGCTTCGCCAATCCGGGGGTTCCGGGACCTCAAATTTATAAAATTACTTGCTATGATTGGCAATTCCTTCCCATCTCCAACCTTTTCCCACCTTGACACTTGGGCATAGTTCTTTATAATAAATTTTTTATAGCTTCGGCCCAAGGATTATTTGGGCCTGGTCTGAAAGTCAATAATGGTGAGCAAAAGATCCCTGCGTGTCCCCATTACCTCCATCCCCCCGGAAGGGCTGGAGGTGGCGGTGGACCTGGGGGAAAATTATTTTTCCCGGTGGCGGGAAGAGGACCCGGAACTGGAGTTCTCCACCGCGGCCATCAACGGCAGCGTGCGCCTGGAAAAGCACGGCCGGGATATCCTGGTGCGGGGCGAGCTTAAGGGACACCTGCAACTGGCTTGCGGCCGCTGCCTGGAGAATTTTGCCCAGCCGGTGGACGTAAACTTCGATCTGCTCCTGGTGCCCGGGCCGGGGCCGGGGGGCGGTGAAGAGGAAGAATTGTCCGCGCCGGACCTGGACCTGGATTACTACACCGGGGAGACCCTGGACCTGGAGGCTATCATCCGGGAACAGATCATCCTCATGATGCCGTTGAAGCCTTTGTGCACCGAGGACTGTAAGGGCATCTGCCCCCACTGCGGCGCGGTGCTCAACCTGGAAGCTTGTACTTGTAAGTAGGGAAGGAAATAAAGATTAACCACAAAGGCACAGAGGACACAGAGATTCACAGAAAATTTTTTATTTGGGCGGGTTCCCCGCCTAAATAGAATATGTCTCCTCTGTGAAACTCTGTGCTCTCTGCGTCTCTGTGGTTAAATCTTTTATCTTGCCCCAAAAGATGAATTTTTCATAGGAGCCGGACCATGCCATTACCGAAAAGAAAGCAATCCATTTCCAAGAAAGGGATGCGGACCTCCCACGACCACATCACCCTGCCGCATCTGTCTAACTGCCCCAAGTGCAATGAACTGCGCCTGCCGCACCAGGCCTGCCCTCATTGCGGTTTTTACAAAGGCAGACTGGTGCTGCCCAAGGCCGCGGAGTAAGCCCCCGTGGATTACCTGCTCACCGAAGAGCAGCAGATGCTCCAGGACCTGGCCCGGGAAATCGCCAGCGAGCGTATCAAACCCATCCGGGCTAAGTTAGATGAGGAAGAGATCTTCCCCACGGAGATCATCAAAGACCTGGCCCAGGCGGACCTCTGCGGCACCATCATCCCCGAGGAATACGGGGGCCTGGGGCTGGGCACCATGGAAAACTGCCTGGTCCTGGAGGCCCTGGCCGCGGGCTGTGTCGGCGTGGCCACCACCTATGCGGCCAGTTTCCTGGGTGCGTATCCCTTGCTGATGTTCGGCACACCGGAGCAGAAAGGCCGCTATTTGCCGCCTCTGGCCAAAGGCGAGGCCCTGATGGCGTTTGCGCTCACCGAGCCCCAGGCGGGCAGCGACGCTGGCGCGGTGGCCGCCACCGCGGTCAAAGACGGCGATTATTACGTCTTGAACGGCAATAAGCAGTGGATCACCAATGCCGGAGAGGCGGAGTTTTATACGATCATCGCCCTGACCGACAAAACCAAGGGAGTGCGGGGGGCCAGCGCCCTGATGGTGGAAAAGAGCGACCGCGGTATTTCCTTCGGCAAGAAAGAGCAGAAAATGGGCATCCGGGCTTCCGTCACCCGAGAAATCATTCTGGAAGACTGCCGCATCCCCAAAGACCGCCTGCTGGGCAAAGAAGGCCTGGGCTTCATCCTCACCATGAAGACCCTGGACCTGGCCCGGCCCGGCGCGGGCGCGCTGGCCGTGGGCCTGGCCCAGGAAGCGCTGGACGAAGCCGCCAACTTCGCCAAGGAGCGCCAGCAATTCGGCGTGCCCATCTTTTCCTTCCAGGCTATACAACATATGCTGGCGGATATGGCCACCAAGATCGAGGCCGCCCGGGCCCTGGTCTATGCCGTGGCCCGCTTCATCGATACCAAGCCCAAGGAATTTACCAAGGTCGCGGCCATGGCCAAGCTCTTCCCCACGGACATGGCCATGCAGGTGACCGTGGACGCGGTCCAGGTCATGGGCGGCCACGGCTACATGCGGGAATACCCGGTGGAAAAGATGATGCGGGACGCCAAGATTTTGCAGATCTACGAAGGCACCAACCAGATCATGCGCAATATCATCGGGTTGGCCT
>JAKAGH010000041.1 GCA_021817645.1 Deltaproteobacteria bacterium | reverse complement strand
TCCTGGTAGCCCTTGCCGTAGTAGGCCTCGTGGGGCGTCTCCACGATCTCCGCATACACCCCGTCGTTCTTATGGTCTGGGTGCTGCTTAAACAGGTCCCGGAGCATCTGGGCCAGTTCTTTTACAGAGGCCTCGTTAGCCGGGTTGCCGATGTTAAATATCTGGCCGTCGGCCGCGCCCCCGGGGTTCTCGATGATCTTCATCAGGCAATCGATGCCGTCCTCCACGTAGGTGAAGCAGCGTTTCTGGAAGCCGCCGTCCACCAGGCGGATGGGGCTGCGCTCCAAGAGATTCAGGATAAACTGGGTCACCACCCGGGAGCTGCCTTCTTTGGCGGCATAGAGGTCATCCAGCTTGGGGCCGATCCAATTGAAGGGGCGGATCATGGAAAATTTCAGTAAGCCCTCCTGGCCGTAGGCCCAGATGACCCGGTCCAGGAGCTGCTTGGAGCAGCTGTAAATCCAGCGCTGCTTGTTGATGGGCCCCAACACCAGGGTGCTGTCATCTTCGGAAAATTCCTCATCCGGGCACATGCCGTACACTTCCGAAGTGGAGGGGAAGATGATCCGGGTTTTATACTGCACGCATTGGCGGACGATGCGCAGGTTTTCTTCAAAATCCAGTTGAAAGACCCGGAGCGGGTTCTTGACATAGACCATGGGGGTGGCAATGGCCACCAGGGGCAGGCACACGTCGCATTTCTTGATGTGGTACTCGATCCATTCCTTGTTGATGGCGATGTCGCCTTCCAGGAAATGGAAGCGGGGGTGATCCAGAGACTCCTCCAGTTTGTTGGAGTAGAGGTCCATGCCGAAGACCTCCCAGTCCCGGGTGTTGAGAATGCGCCGGGTGAGGGCGTTGCCGATGAAGCCGTTGACACCGAGAATCAGAATTTTCATTGATTTTCCAATCGTGTAGGGTGGGCACTGCCCACCTGGCTCAATTTAATTCATTTTATGGTGGGCAGTACCCACCCGACATTTTATTCCAACTTTTGCCCCACCAGATTCTCCCAGGTGGCCAGGACCGCGCCCGTAAACTCCGGTTCCCCGTCCCATTGGGCCTGCTTCAGGAGGAATTGCCCGTTACCTGTGTCCACCAGGAGTCCCTCCCCAGGCACACAGGCCGCGATCCGGCCGGGCTCTCCCTGATCCCCGGTCTTCGCTTCCAGGGGATGGCCCCACCAGATGAAGAGTTTCCGCCCTTGCAACGCGGTGAACGCCCCGGGATAAGGGTGGGTCACGGCCCGGACCAGATTATATATCTCCTGGGCCCCTTTTTGCCA
This sequence comes from Deltaproteobacteria bacterium, assembly GCA_021817645.1. GTDB lineage: Bacteria > Desulfobacterota > Desulfobaccia > Desulfobaccales > 0-14-0-80-60-11 > SURF-52. The sequence goes on along the minus strand of JAKAGH010000041.1, from coordinate 14,083 downwards.
GTCAATCCGACCGTCTTGCGGGCCGCGGCCGCCGAAATAGGAAGCATGGCTCTGATCCTGGGGAATTTTCGGGGCCTGGCCGGCCCGGAGCGACGGATAAATTTCCCGCATTAATTCCCCGGCAGCCGCGGTCATCCGGGCAAAAAGAGTGAGCGCGGTGTCCTCCGGGGTAATGGGCACCCGCTTTTGGGCCACGATGTCACCCTTGTCGGGTTTTTCCTCCATGTAGTGGAGGGTCACCCCGGTTTCCGTCTCCCCGTGCACCAGGACCCAGTTCACCGGGCAGCGGCCCCGGTAGCGGGGCAGCAGGCTGCCGTGCAGATTCAGCGCGCCCAGGCGGGGCAGGTCCAGCAGGGGCTTCTTCAGCATGTGCCGGTAATAGCAGGAAAACAAAAAATCCGGCTGGAGCTTCGCCATCGCGGCCACAAAGGCCGGATCGTTGGCGTCCTCCGGCTGATAGACCGGCAGGTAGTGCTTAAAGGCCAGCTCCCTGACGGAAGAGAACCAGATATTCTCCCGGGGATCATCCGCATGGGTGACCACGGCCACGATCTCGTCGCCCCAAGCCCGGCAATGCTCGATCAGGGCCTCGAGACAGACATAGCCGATGTTGTGGTAACCCATGAAGATGAGGCGCATTGGGAGTTTCCCGTTTTTCGTTAAAAAATTATCGATTAATCCTATTTACCACAGTTTGAGAATGAAAATTATCCTTAACTGGACATTGACCCGGCCGCTTGGAATTTGTGGGGTTAAGTCCCCCTTTGACAAAGGGGGATTTAGGGGGATTTGCGGGGGCCCGCTAAAATCCCCCCTGCCCCCTTTGACAAAGGGGGGGTTTAAAAAGGAATCCTTTTCAGTGGCTAGTCAATTAGTTTGAATCCGGCCCCAAAGTCTGCCTGATGACAAACCTTGGCCGGCCCCGCACCTCCCGGTAGATGCGGCCCACGTATTCTCCCACCAGGGCCAGGGCGAAGGTGTTCAGGCCCACGAAGACAAAGAGGATGGCAAAGAGGGTGAAGACCCCCTCCACCTCCGGGCCCAGGAGGAGGCGGCGCAGAAAGAGGAAAGCCCCGAAACCCATCCCCAGCAAGGCGATGCAGATGCCCATGACCCCCACCACGTGAATGGGGAAGTTGGAAAACCCGGTCATGAAGTCCACGTTGAGCCGCAGCAGCTTAAGCAAGCTGTATTTCGATTGGCCCCGTTCCCGTTCGGCGTGGCCCACCGGAATTTCCACCACCCGCCGGGAAAAAAGGTTGGCCAGGGCGGGGATAAAGCTGGAGGATTCATGGCATTGGTTGATGCTGTCTATCACCTCCCGGCGGTAGGCCCGGAGCATGCAGCCGTAGTCCCGGAGCTTCACCCCGGTGACCCGGGACATCACCTGGTTGATGAGGAAGGAGGGAAACTTGCGAAAAAAGGAGTCTTGCCGGTTTTCCCGCCAGCCCCCCACGGTGTCAAAGCCTTCCTCGATCTTGGCCACCAGCCGGGGAATCTCTTCCGGGGGATTTTGCAGGTCTGCGTCCAGGGTGACCATCACCTGGCCCCGGGCGGCCTGAAAACCTGCAAAAATGGCCTGGTGCTGGCCGAAATTGCGGTGGAACTGGAGGGCCCGGATCACCTGGGGATGCTGTTGGTGCAGTTGGGTCAGCAAGTCCCAGGAGCGGTCCGAGGAGCCGTCATCCACCAGGATAACCTCGAAGGTCCGGTTCATGCCCTCGAGCGTGCGGACCAGGCGCTCTCCCAACTCTTCCAGATTTTCCTCTTCATTAAAGACCGGGATGATGACGGAGATATAGGGGTCGGGGGATGGCACGTTTAAAGACATGACTTGATTGCCCATAAATTATAGTTTCCCTTTGGGTGGGCTTATAAAATCAAGAGGATTAGACGTCATTACTATTAAAGGTATGCTCAAGTCCGACAAGGGAAGGAAACGGGGTTACTTCGAGCATTGCTGAAAGGGTAGAAAGAGTGAAAACGCGTCCATCGGCATCGCGGATCACCGGTCCTAATGCATCGTTGACTCGCGCCCAACCGATGCCACCTAAAACCGCGATCAGTGGGATTCCCCCCAGTCGCTGCGACTCTCCTCGAAGTTTCGCAAAGCGAGACGCCTTGTCGCGAGCCGTACCTCCGTTATTTGTGCCTTTGCATTCAAGGATCGCTCGCAGTGTCTCTGAATTATCAAATAACACAAAATCTGGGGCAGGGGTAACGCTGACTTCAAAACGAGTAGCAATTTCCCCTTGATTGGTACTTCCTGTACGGATGTATGGAACACCATTCTGCTTGAATAGTGCTTCTACTGCATCCTCAATTAGATTGCCCCGTCTTGTAGACGTGGCATCCAATATCTGTCGGAATGCCCCACCATAATGACGTTGATGCAGGAATAGTGAAAATGGCACTCCATCGGAAGCGAAGAGGCGCGCACTGGACCAACCATTTTCGGTATCCGGCTTTGCTTGCTTACTGACAAGATCGCCTGGGGGAACTCCAAAAAGAGAACCATCAATTATTTGGGAAAGAGTCTTTGCTGCAACCTCGGCTTGCTCATCGGTGGTTGCCGTCCCATTTCGCTCCATTGCGTCCACTTTATTGGGTTTCAAGGATTTTAGGCCATTAGGCTCACCAGCCAAAATTGTTGCGTGAGCAAATTCTTCCTTCGTAAGGCCTGTTATTGTACGGAATACCAGTAACGTTCTAGGATTATTTATTATAACCGATGTTAATTTGGCTTCTGTCACGTCTGTGAATCCAGCCGTTTCCGTAAATGCATCTGCATAGACCTGCTCGAAATACTCTCGTCCGTAAAAATAATTCTCGTGTATAAAAGCAAAGTCAGCAACGAGGTGCGGCACATATAATAAGCGCGCAATTTCAGCGTAGATACTTGGGTGTTCGTTAGTCCCATGGTGCGACGGAATCAAACGAATCTGTGCGATCCGCTGATCCCAAGTATTTGCTTCGACGATCCTTTGATTGTGTCCTGAATATTCGACACCTATTTTACCCAACCTTGAATAAATATCCCTGAATATCCGTGGCAGAATTTTCGGCAATCCGGCGGCGAGCTTCATCAACGAATTGCTCGTGGATTTCGAACCCCGCGGCTTTGCGTCCAAGGCGCCGAGCCACAACAATGGTAGTTCCCCCGCCGGCGAATGGATCTATCACAATTCCACCTGCTGGGCTGGCGATCTTAATAAAGAACTCAGCTAACCCCTCCGGCATTGCCGCGGTGTGAGCAACGCCTCGATACTGGTTGTAGGTCTGGGGCACCATTACCACATTCCCCGGATCAGCTCCTCCTCGCAGATACGTTTTCGTGCGGTCACGGCCAAAACCGGCCTCTGTATTTCGTCTGCCCAGCCGGTCCAATTTTCTCCTGGCGATCTCGGCGAAGTCTGCTTTATAAGGAACTCTGACAGCATCCAAGTCAAAAAACGGTTTAAGGCCGCGGGCAAAATGGTAAACATATTCAAAACTGTCCTTGGTCCGGGGACCAAACTTACCTGGCACTGCATTTGATTTCGCCCAGATGTAAGTCTCAATCCAACGCCAGCCCATTTTCTGGAGGGAAAGGACTAGCTCATAAACGTATGGGTGCCTCTGTCCTTTTAGTGGACCCTGTTTCGCCACACGATTCTTAATATTAAGGATGAGGCTCCCACTCTCGCTCGCAGCGTTAAACATCTCTTGAGCAAACGGCAGGAACCACTCAACATAATGGTCTGGGTGTATCCGGCTATAGGCCCGGGCATCGGCATAAGGAGGACTAGTGAAGAAAAGGTCGATGCTGCCTTGGGGAAGGAGTGGCAACAAATCCAAAGCATCGCCAAGTGTTATCCCATCATCGAGAAACTGAGCTAATGCTTGAGTGTCACCTCTGATCTGCACGCTGCATCTCCACGAAGTTGGAGGCATTTAAATTTGGGAATATAAAAACAAAATTTTCAAAAAAAGTCCACCGCCACATGCAATGGCCGGTGGACCCAAAGAAGCCGCGAAGCAGGCCGTAAGCCGAGTTCTGTTCCGGATTGCTCCGGCGATGATCATTCCTCTGGGACCCCGGTTACCCGGGGCCTCTAGCGACCTACCCGGGAGCTTTGGGCGGGCCACCCTCAAGCGCTCCCCTATTTGGTCTTGCTCCGGGTGGGGTTTTCCAAGCCGGCAATGTCGCCACTGCCGCTGGTGAGCTCTTACCTCACCCTTTCACCCTTACCGTGGACGTACCACGGCGGTCTGGTCTCTGAGGCACTTTCCCTGGGGTTGCCCCCGCTGGGCGTTACCCAGCACCCTGCCCTGTGGAGCTCGGACTTTCCTCCGGCCGCCCTGACAGCCGCCGGCGATCATCTGGCCTACTCCGCGATTCCTGTGGGATTTCTTAACCTAAGACGAGACGACGGCCTCACCTAGATTCATTCTACCGCGGCGGCGGCTTTTGGTCAATGCCCTGATTGGCCAGGCCATCAGCCAGGCTGTTCTTGGCCCGGGGCACATGGGAGATAGCATAGGCCTCGAAGTTTTGCAACTCCTTTTTGGCCTGCTGCCAGAGGGGCAGGAGGTGGGGACTCTTGACCTTGTAGGAGCCTTTGAGCTGCTCCACTACCAGCTGGGAATCAGCCAGGATCTGGATGCGGGCCGCACCCTGCTCCCGGGCCAGCTGCAGCCCCAGGATTAGGGCCTGGTATTCCGCCACGTTGTTGGTGGTTTCGCCGAGATAATGGCTGAGTTGGCCTTTGAGTGTGCCTCCGGGGTCATAGAGCAGGGCCCCGGCCCCGGCCGGCCCCGGGTTGCCCCGGGAGGCGCCGTCGCAGTAAAGCCGCCAGAAGCCGGTCTCCCGGCGGCGGTAGGCGCCGGCCACCTTCTGAAAGAGGTCCTGAAGCTCTTCCCGGGTGATCTGGAACTTATCCAGGACCTGGGCGATCTCCAGCCCTTGGGCCAGAGCCTCAAAAATGGCGGCCCGGGAAAGCAGGGGCCGGTCTTCCCGGTTCAGGAAGCGCTCCGGGAGAGGTCTTCCTCCAGGCCCTCCTCCACAGCTTGCCAGTAGAGGATGCGCTGGCAATGGGGGCACTGGATGATCTCCACCCCTTTTTGCAGATCAATAAACTGCTGGGGCAGAATGTTCATGTGGCAGCCGAAGCACACCCCTTCAAACACCGGGGAGATGGCGGTGCCGTTGCGGCGCTGGCGGATGAATTCATAGCGCTTCAAAAGGGGAGCGGGGATGCCTTTGCGCAGTTCCTTGCGCTGCTTCTCCAGCCCCGAGAGCTCGGCTTCCAGCTTGGCTACTTCCACCTTCACTTCCTTGCTCCGGGCGGCGACCAGGTCCGCCTGTTCCTTCATCTTCTGGTCTTGCTCGGCCAGAGCCTGCTTCTGGGCCTCCATGAGCTCCATCAACTCCAGCACCCGCGTCTCTTTGTGATCCCGCTGATCTTCTTTGAAGGCGATCTCTTTGAGCATGGCCTTGTATTCAATGTTGCTCTTGATCTCCATGAGGCGCTGGCGGCTCGTAGTGATGCCTTCTTCCATCTCCGCCACTTCTTTTTCCGTCTCCAGCTTCTGCTTCTGCAGGCCCTCCAGTTCCTGGGTCTGGGCGTTATGCTCAGCCTGCATCTCCTCCAGGGCCGCGTTTTCCGCCCGCAATTCTTCCGGCAGTTTTTCCAGGCCCTGGGTGACCCCCCTGATTATCTTGTCCAACTCCTGCAAATCGACCAACCGCTTTAACTCCGGTAACAAAATTGCCCCTCCATGTCTTGCTGTTTTTCTTTTTAATTTAATGGCTGCAGGCGCCGCGGGCAATCCGGACCCCTGAGCCCTTCGCCTGCTTGTGTCCTACCGGTAATGAAAAGGGGCCACTTCCCGGGCCACTTCCACCCGGACCGGCAGTCCCGCGTCCTGGAAATGGCGGCGCAGTTGCCTGGCCCACTCCGGCATGAACAGCACCTCGCTGGCGAAATGTCCTACTTCCAGGACGGCAAAGCCGTCCGCGCCCCCCGGGGTGGCCTGGTGGTGCCGCACTTCCCCGGTTAGATAGACCTGGGCCCCCCGCTCCCGGGCCGCGGCCATGAGGTCGCCGCCGCTGCCGCTGCACAGGGCCAAACACCCCACTTCCTGAGGGGGATGGCCCCAGATTTTGACGTAGGGGACCCCGAAAACCTCTTTCACCCGGCTGACCACCTCCTCGAAAGGCCGGGGCCGGGGCCACTTGCCCAGACGGCCCAGCCCTAAGGGCGTACCCGGGTTTTGCACGGGATACACGTCGTAAGCCGGCTCCTCATAGGGATGCACGGCTAACAACCGGGAGACGGCAGCCCCCACCCGGCTTGCCGGCACCAGCACTTCCAGGCGGGACTCCGGGGCCCGGCCCAGCGCGGCCACCTGCCCTGTAAAAGGCCGGGCTCCCTCCAGAGGCAGATACGTGCCCTGGCCCCGGGCGGCGAAGGTGCAATGGGCATAACGTCCGATGACCCCGACCCGGTCATCCGCCAGGGCCTGACGCACCCGGTCTTCATAGCCCACCGGCACAAACACCGCGAGTTTGCACCAGGCGTCCCGGCCGGTTTCTGCCAGCACCTCGGTGTCTGCTAAATCCAGGAGCCGCGCCAGATAATCGTTCACCCCCTCCGGGGCGATATCCAGGTTGGTGTGGCAAGCCACCACCGCAATGCCCCCCCGGATCAGGGCGGCCAGCAATTCCCCCTGGGGACGATCCTCCTGCACCGTGGTCAAAGGCTGATAGAGCAGGGGATGATGGGTCAGGAGCAAATGTGCGCCCATACCCTGGGCTGCGGCCACCACCGGGGCGCTGACTTCCAGGGCCACTAGCACCACTTCCACCGGACTTTGGGGATGGCCCACCATCAGGCCGACCCGGTCGCCCGCCACTGCCCAACTAAAGGGCCAGTGTGCGTCCAACCGGTCTATGATCTCTTGCAGCGCTACGCTCATTGGACATAAAAAAGGGGTGCGCAGAGAGCACCCCTGGGGTCAGACCCCTATATAAAGAGAGTTGGCGTATCGTTCTTGGGAGATGAACGGTCCTCCAGTCAACCATCCATGTGGGCCCACCTGGATTTGAACCAGGGACCGTCCGGTTATGAGCCGGTTGCTCTGACCTCTGAGCTATGGGCCCAGAATACGTATCCATATACTAAATTATTTTAATAGAAAATCCCCTATCGTTTCAAGGGGGTTCAAGGTTATGTTCAAGCCGCGACAGTCGATAAAATATCTCACGCAAAGGCGCAAAGCACGCAAAGCATTAGTCAAAAATCTTTTGCGTCTTCGCGTCTTTGCGTCTTTGCGTGACTCAATTTTTTTTATTCACTCTCAAGTTTCAATGAAGCTTTTCAGTTTGGTGCTCCGGGACGGATGCCGCAGTTTCCGCAGAGCCTTGGCTTCTATCTGGCGGATGCGCTCCCGGGTGACTTCAAAATCACGCCCCACTTCCTCCAGGGTATGGTCAGTTTTTTCGCCAATGCCGAAACGTTTCCGCAACACCTTTTCTTCCCTGGGTGTGAGAGTCGCCAGCATCCTCCGGGTCTGGTCCGCCAGGTTGAGGTTGGCCACCGCCTCAATGGGGGTGGAAATCTTTTTGTCTTCGATGAAATCACCGAGATGGCTGTCTTCTTCGTCCCCGATGGGAGTTTCCAGGGACAGGGGCTCCTTGGCAATCTTCAGGACCTTGCGCACCTTTTCCAGGGGAAACTCCATCTTTTCCGCAATCTCCTCCGGGGTGGGCTCCCGGCCGATCTCCTGGACCAGGTAGCGGGAGGTGCGGATGAGTTTGTTGATGGTCTCGATCATGTGGACGGGGATGCGGATGGTGCGGGCCTGGTCGGCGATGGCCCGGGTGATGGCCTGGCGGATCCACCAGGTGGCATAGGTGCTGAACTTGTAGCCCCGTTCGTATTCAAACTTTTCCACGGCCTTCATCAGGCCGATGTTGCCTTCCTGGATCAGATCCAGGAACTGCAGCCCCCGGTTAGTGTATTTTTTAGCGATGCTCACCACCAGCCTTAAGTTGGCTTCCACCAATTCCCTTTTGGCCTTCTGGGCCAGGTATTCCCCTTTTTCCGCCTGGGCCAGGGTAGTCAGCAGCCGGTGGCCGGTCAGCCCCACCTCCTGCTCCAGTTTCCGCAGATGCCTCTGGGTTTTGCTCCACTGGGACTCTATTTCCATCATCTTCTCCAGTGGGATACCACCGGGAAAATCGCTTAAGGCCCCTTTCCTAAAGTCTCGCAAAACGGTGCGGAACTTAGTGGCGGAGACCCCCAGCGCGGTCAGGACCTTGTCCGCCTTCCGGTAGCATTGGCGCACCGCGTAGGCGAAACCGCGCAATTTATCCAGAACGTGCTCCAGGTGGATTCGTTCCAGGCGCAAATTTTTCAGATGATCCGCCATGCGCCGGCGGGCCGCGGCCAGGTTTTTTTCCGCCTGGACCCGGGCCTCAGTCTTGGGGAGAGCGGCCGCAACTTCCATCTGCAACTGCTGGACGCGCTCCTCCTGTTGCCGCAATTTCTGGACCAGATTCAGAATCCGGGATTTCTGGGTGGTCTGGTCCAGGATAGGCTCATCTTCATCAAAATCCAGCAGGGAGCCCTGGGGATCCAGCTTCTCCTGCTCCAACCGGTTCACCAGGTTCATGATCTCTTTCAGGCCATACGGCACTTCCAACAGGGAACGCAGCACTTCTTTCTCCCCGTCTTCAATGCGCTTGGCGATCTCCACTTCCCCTTCCCGGGTGAGCAGGGAGACCATGCCCATCTCCTTCAGATAGAGGCGCACCGGATCATCCAGCTTGGCCACACCCTCGGGCTCCGGCACCAAATCCCCTTCTCCCTCCTCCATTTCCAGGGGCGTAGTCAGAGCCAGCGTGCGGTTAACCTCCGACGGCGACAATTCCAGTTCGTCAAAGATCAGGATGTCCTTTATCTGTTCATTCAGAAGGCTTTCAGGAGACAGAGAGTCGTTCAGGTCATCCATGGCCATCAGGCCATCGTCATCCCCCATGGGCATAATTTCCGGAAATTCATCCATACCCATTCCCTTGGTCATCCATCTCCTCCTTTTTCTGCAGACTAATATTTGAGCTCCTGCAGTTGCTGTTCGATTTCCAGTTTCTGCACCTGTAAGGCCAACAAATCCTCGCCGCCGGCAATGGCGGCGGCCTTTGCCAATTCCTCCTTTATTTGTGCCAGGGCCTTCTTGAGCCTGCGCATCTGCCGGTTCCGGCGCCATTCCGCCGCCAACAGTTCCGTGGACGGCTCACCTTTCCCCAACGTCAGGGCGCAGATCTGCTGCCGCAGATGCTCCTCTTCCACCCTTTGAATCAAGAGGCTGTGGTCGAGCGCACCGTCTTCCTTAAGACTCCTGATGACCCACTCCATCAGGCATTGCAGTTCCCGGTTTTCGAAATCCTGGGCCCACTCCTCCAATTCCTCCAGGGGCACAATCCCGGGATGGTGCAGCACCCATTTCAGCAACCTTTCTTCCGGATTGTTGAGCTGGCACCGGCCCTGGTCCAAACGCCGGGCCGCCACCGGGGCCGCGGAGCAGAGACTGCGGCGCAGTGCGGCCTCATCCACGCCCAGGCGCTCCCCCGCGAAATGGAGCCACAGACCCTGCTCCACCGGGTCGCTCAGGGCCTGGAAATACGGCCGCAGCTCCTCGGCGATGCGCACCCGGCCTTCCACTTCCAGGCCGTGGGCGGCAATCAGTTCCTCCACCAGAAACGCGAACCAGGGTTGGGCCTGGTCCCAGGGGGACCGGAAGAGTTCCACCCCGTGCTGAAACGCGTAGGTGTCCGGGTCCTGGCCCGCGGGCAGCGGCAGCACCCGCACCGCCAGCCCTTCCGCGGCAAAAATTGGAAAAGCCCGGCGCATAGCCCGGGCTCCCGCAACATCCCCGTCAAAAACCAGGACCACTTTGGCTACCTGGTTTTTGAGCAGCCGCACCTGCTCCCGGGTGAGCGCGGTGCCCAGGGTGGCCACCACGTTGGCGATGCCATGCACCCTGAGGGCTAAGAGATCCATGTAGCCCTCCACCACCAGGGCCGCGCCGGTGAGCCGCAGGGCCTCCTGGGCCTGGGGCAGGCCGTATAAGGTGCGGCCTTTGGAGTACAGCGGGCTCTCCGGAGAATTCAGGTACTTGGGCTCGCCCGGGCCGATGATCCGGCCCCCGAACGCGATCACCCGTTCCTGCCGGTCCATAATGGGGAACATGAGCCGATCCCGGAAGCGGTCGTAATACCCCCCATTTTGCCTGGGCACCAGCAGGCCCACCTCTTGGGCCGCGTCCAGGGAAATCCCCCGGTTCTGCAGGTGGCGGCGCAGACCGTCCCACTCTTCGAGGGCATAGCCGATGTGGAAATCCCGGACCACTTCTTTGGTCAGACCCCGCTTCTTGATATAGCCCCTGCCCTTCTCGCCCTTGGCCCCGGCCAGGCAGGTTTGATAAAAGGCCGCGGCCTCTTTGTTGATCTCCTGCATCAACTGGCGCTTCTTGGCCTGCCGGCCACCTTCGGGTCCCAGGTCTTTCATGGTGATGGTGATGCCGTAGCGCCGGGCCAGCTCCTGCACCGCCTCCGGGAAAGACAGGCGCTGGTGCTGCATCAAAAACGAAAAGACGTTGCCCCCCGCGCCGCAGCCGAAGCAATGAAATATGCCCTTATCCGGAGACACCGTGAACGAAGGCGCGGTGTCCGGGTGGAAGGGGCAAAGACCCAAGAGGTTCTTGCCCCGCTGCTGGAGCTGGACGTACTGGCCCACCACCTCTTCGATCCGGGCCGCGTCTTTGATCTCCAGGAGTTTGTCTTCCGGGATAAAAGCCATGTAAAGACGGTTCTCAGTTTAAGTTTTTAGTTTTTAGTTTTCAGTTAAACAGGCTTCGTGGTTGTGATTAAAAATGTGGCCGTCCTTTGGCCGGTGGCCCAGACTCTCCGGACTGGGCGTTGGTGGAGCGGGCTTCAAAGCCCGCCGCCCTGGTAGCGGGATCACTCTCCATCTACAATCTTTTTCGGAGAGGAGCGCCTCCCACATTAATCTTAAGGGTTTATCTTGATCTACTCGCAAAATTGTCATTCTGAGGGAGCGCCGCGGCCGAGATCCTTCGCTTCGCTCAGGATGACAAAATAATGATCTTCAAGAGCCTCCCTCGTCAGCCTGGGCCAGCGCAGGCTAAAGCCTGCGGCTACCAAACCTCTTTTTCCTCTCGTTCCCAAGTTGCACCTGGGAACGCATTTGGAGCCCAAGCTGGGCTTGGGCGGTTCAGCATGTAGGGTGCGTCTCACGCACCATTTTTGGCGCGTAAGACGCGCCCTACGAGTGAATTGTTCCCAAGTTGCCCTTGGGCTATCCCGGTGGCGCAGGCTTTCCAGCCTGCGCACTTCTAACCCCCTCTCCCCCCGGGGGAGAGGGTTGGGGTGAGGGGGGCGTCTGGAAAAGCCACGCCACCCCCACCCTAACCCTCCCCCCTCGCAGGGGGAGGGGACTTTTAACTTCTCGTTCCCAAGTTGTACTTGGGAACGCCTTTTGTCTTGCCAAGCTCGGCTTGGCTCTGGCAGCAGGTGGGGCTGGCCTCCAGGCCAGCTGCCTTGATGGTGGGCCGTGCCCACCCTACTTTGCCTACTCCCGCAACTCCACCACCGTCACCCCGGGGTTATCTCCCCCGTGCAGCTCCTTCACTGCCCGGTGGCGTTTCAGGTGGTCCCAGACCGCGGCCTTGAGCCGGCCGGTGCCCACCCCGTGGATGATGTCCACCTTTTCCTGGCCGTGGAGCAGGGCCTGGTCCAGCAGACGGTCCACCAGGGGCAGGGCCTCATCCACCCGCAGGCCCACCACGTTCAGGCGGGGCAGCCACTCCGGGGGCAGATGGCGGCCGTGGGACAGGCTTCTCTCCGCCGGGACTGCCGCGTCCCCGGCCTGGGGCGTGATCTCTTCCGGCAGCACCCGGAGCTTAACCTTTCTGACCTGCACTTCCAAGCGCCCATCCCGTCCCGCCGCGGCCAAAATCTGCCCGCTCAGGCCCAGGGCCGGTAGAAAAACTTTTTGGCCCGGTCCATATTCGGGAATTTCTTGCTTCTGGGCCAGGGGCTTGGGCGTCAAATCCTGAAGCAGTTGCGCCTGCTGCGCCGAAAATTCCTGGCGCAGGCGGCCCCAGGACTCCTGCCCCTCCTTCAAGCGCCTGACTATCTCTTTAAATTCGGCTTCCGCGCGGCGGATGCGCTCCTGGGCCTGGGCCTGGGCCTGCTGCCGGAAGCGTTCCTGCTCGTCTTTCAGGGCCTGCAGCTCTTTTTGCACTTCCTGCCGCTCCCCCTTCAGTTCCTCTTCCCGCCGGGCCAGTTTCTCCCTTTCCCAGGTCAATTGCTGCCGGGCTTCCTCCACTTCGGCCAGCAGCCGGTAGGCCCGGAGTTCCTCCTGGTCCAGGTAGCCTTCGGCCTGCGCCAGAATCTCCGGGGAGAGGCCCATTTCCCGGGCCATCTTCAAGGCGTTGGAAGCCCCCACCACCCCATAGGCCAGACGGTAAGTGGGTTTGCGGGTCTCTTCGTTAAAGATCACCGCCACGTTGGCAAAACCGGGCTGCCGCTGGGCAAACCCCTTGATCAGGGGAATATGGGTGGTGGCCGCGCCGTACGCGCCGCGGTTATCAAAGGCCTGGAGCAGCGCCAGGGCCAGGGCTCCGCCTTCCGTGGGATCGGTGGCGGTGCCCAACTCGTCCAGGAGCACCAGCGCCCGCGGGGGCAGGTGCGCCAGCATCTCCAAAGACCTTTTCAGGTGGGCGGAAAAGGTGCTCAAATCCTGGTGCAGGTCCTGGGGGTCGCCGATATCCGCAAAGACCTGGTCAAAGGGGTGGAACTCGCTGCCTTCCGCCACCGGAATGGGGATACCGCTCTGGACCATCAGCGTCAAGAGCCCCAGGGTCTTCAGGGCCAGGGTCTTGCCCCCGGCGTTGGCCCCGGAAATGATGAGAAAACGCTGCTCCGGCGTGAGCGTCAGGTCAATGGGCACCACCTCGGGGTTGCGCAAACTTTCCTGATGGCGCTGCATCAGCAAGGGATGGCGGGCCTGGCGCAGGTCCACGCCCGGCTGCGACCGCCAGATGGGCTCCCGGGCTTTGTAGCTCCGGGCAAAACGCACCTTGGCCTGGAGGCCGTCCACTTCCGCCAGTGTACCCAATATTTTCCGGATTTCCTCCAGATCATTCCGGACCAGGTCCGTGAGACGCCGGAGGACCGCCTCTTCTTCCCGCTTTTCCCGGTTGTCCAGGAGGTTGAGCTGGTTGTTCTGCTCAACGATGGCCAGGGGTTCCAGGAAAAAAGTGGCCCGGGTCTGGGACTGGTCGTGGATGATGCCCGGAATCGCGCCTTTGTGATCGGCCTTGACAGGGATGACATAGCGGCCGTGGCGCTGAGAGATGGTGGGGCTCTGGAGCGCGTCCTGGAAATCGCCCCCGAAGAAGTTTTGCTTGATCTGCCGGTTGAGGCCTTCCCGGGTCTGGGCTATCTCCCGGCGCACCGCGGCCAGTTCCGGGGAGGCCTGATCCAGGATGAAGTTATGGGGGCTGATGCACTGTTTGATAGACTTGCGTAGCGTGGCTAAATCATGGAGACCGCCGGCCAGGCCGGCAAGGAGGGGATAAGCGTCCCCCTGGAGGAGGTATTGCCGGCACTGCTTAGACAGGCGCAGCACCAGCAAAATATCGTTAAAGGCCGCGGCCGGCAGCAGGCTGCCCCGCACCAACGCCTTGGTCAGCCAGGAGGAGAGATCTGGAAAATCAGAGAGCGGCAGCTCTCCTTCCCGGCTTTCAAGGTCTTGTAATTCGTGAATTTCCTGGAACTTGGCCCGGATGCGTGAGAGATCGCTAACCGGTCGCAGAGAAGATAGGAAGTTCCGGCCCGAGGTGGAGATGGCATATTCCTGCACCACCCCCAGTACCCCGGGAAATTCCAGGGCGGTCAAGGTTTGCTCCGGCATGCCCCTCCAGTCGTCCTGGTAAAGGGGGGAAGGATCAGGAGCCTAAACGCCGCCGCACGATCTCCTGGACCACCTTCCCGTCAGCCCGGCCCGCCAAC
>JAKAGH010000322.1 GCA_021817645.1 Deltaproteobacteria bacterium | reverse complement strand
TAGCGGCTCTATTCTTTGGACCAATATAGCAAAATGTGAAAGGAGCAATGATTCGGAACGAATGAGTTTTGATTTGTATCCGCACACATTTAGATTTTGCGCCAGTATCTATATGGCAGAGGAAATCCGGAGCGTTCCGGATTCTTGGTTATTGATAGCAAATGGCAAAGATGCATTTGTCGCGCTTTCTTATTTGTTCCCAACCCGGAAATTAATTGGTTTTCCCCATTCTACCGGGGCCTATCCCCAATTCTTAAAACTATGGCGAAACGGGGAACTTCGAGAACTTCGCCCGGAAGTTCTTGAAGTTATTGATGGTTATTTTAGTAAAGAACCCAATGGCGCGCTCTGGCTCAAGGGTTAGAAATGACTGATCCATTTTCCCCTCGTTCCCAAGTTGCACTTGGGAACGGAAGTTTGGGCCAAGCTGAGCTTGGCGGGTAAAGGTGTTCCCAAGACCATCTTGGGAACGAGAAATAATTAATCTATGACAATAAAATCAAAATCTTCCCCATTCACCAAAACCCTGGATACCTGGCCCGAAGCCCGCATCCGCGACCTCATCGCCGGGGCCACGGCGGGCGACGTCACCCGGGCCTTAGGCCGGGAGGTGCTGCATCCCGAGGACCTGGCCGCGCTGCTCTCGCCTGCGGCCGCGTCGCGGCTGGAGGAGATGGCGCATCTGGCCCAGAGGCTCACCCGGCGGCAGTTCGGGCGGACCATCGGCATGTATGTGCCCATTTATCTCTCCAACGTCTGCGCCTGCGACTGCACTTATTGCTCCTATGCCTTTCACTCCGGCCGGGAGGGCGAGCGGCGGACGCTGACCCCGGCGGAAATCCGCAGTGAGTGTGAGGCCCTGGCCGCGCACGGCTTTCAAAATCTTTTGCTCCTGACCGGGGACCATCCCCAGGCCGCGCCGGTGGACTTTATCGTCCGGGCCGTGGCCATCGCCCGGGAATACTTCCCGGCCGTGTCCGTGGAGGTCTATGCCTTAAAAGAAAACGATTACCGCCGCCTGGTGGCCGCGGGCCTGGAAGGCGTAACCCTCTACATGGAGACCTATCACCGGGAGACCTACGACCGGGTGCATCTCCAAGGCCGGAAAAAGGACTATGCCTTCCGCCTCGGGGCCATCGAGGCCGCGGGCCATGCCGGGGTGCGGCGCCTCAGCCTCGGCGCACTGCTGGGGCTTTATGACTGGCACGTGGACGGCTTCTGGGCGGCGCTGCACGCCCGCTACCTCCAGAAGGAGTGCTGGCAGAGCGCGGTCTCCGTCTCCTTCCCCCGGCTCTTTAACGTCCCCGCCCGGCACACCATCCAGCACATCCTGAGCGATAAAGAGTTCGTCCAACTGCTGCTGGCCCTGCGCCTGTTTCTGCCGGAGGCGGGTTTCAACCTCTCCACCCGGGAGCGGCCGGAACTGCGGGACCGGTTGATCCCCCTGGGGGTGACCATGATGAGCGCGGGCTCCTCCACCCGGCCCGGGGGCTACGCCCAATACGGCCAGGAAACCCTGGAGCAGTTCGAAACCGAAGACCGGCGCACCCCGGAAGAAGTGGCCGCGGCCATTCGCCGCGCGGGCTACGACCCGGTGTGGAAGGACTTTGACCGGGCCTTTGTGGAATAAAAAGACTTCACCACAGAGACACGGAGGACACAGAGAACCACAGAGGGAAATAGATTCATGGCGAGCAAGCCCGCCATGAATTTCTTCTCTGTGAGACTCTGTGCTCTCTGTGCCTCTGTAGTGAATCTTTCAGGAGCTATATATTGAAGTTGATCATCAACGGCGAAGACCGGGAGGTGCCCGCGGCTACGGTGTTCGCCCTGCTGGAAGAATTGGGGCTAAATCCCGAGACCACCGTGGTGGAGCTGAACGGGGAGGTCGTGGCCCCGGATGGCTACCGGGAGACGCTCCTGGCCCCGGGCGACGTCCTGGAACTGGTGCGCCTGGTGGGGGGCGGCTGATGCGGCACGAAGAGCGCCTGGCCGCGTTCCAGGCCGCGGATCTTTATGTGGTCATCACCACCGCGTTTTGCGCCGGGAGAACCGCACTCGCGGTCCTGGAGCAGACTCTCGCGGCCGGGGTGAAGCTGGTGCAGATGCGGGAGAAGGAGTTGGGCGGCCGGGCTCTTTATGAGCTGGCCCGGGAATTCCGCCAACGCACTGCGGCCGCGGGTGCGCTGCTGGTCATCGACGACCGGCTGGACATCGCCCTGGCCGCAGCTGCGGATGGCGTGCACCTGGGCCAGGAAGACCTACCCGTCGACGCCGCGCGCAGCGTTGCCCCGGACTTGATTATCGGCGCGTCCACCCATTCCCTGGAAGAGGCCCTGGCCGCGCAAGCCGCAGGCGCGAGCTACGCCAACATCGGCCCAGTCTTCGCCACCCAGACCAAACCCCGCGCCATCCCCTTAGGCCCTGAAATCCTGAGCCGCATCGCCCCCCACCTTAAGATTCCCTGGACCACCATGGGGGGGATCACTGCGGCCAATATCGGGCAGGTAGTGGCGCAAGGAGCCAAACACCCGGCGGTGATGAGCGCAGTGACCGCGGCCGCGGACCCTCAGACCGCGGCTGCGCAGTTGCGACAGGCTATACTGGCCCAAAGATAATGACTTGCTTCTCTATGTTTCCGCCCCCGGCCCCGTCGGGGACCGGCGCCGGTTAGCGCCGGGAGGATGATGGCAGGGGCGCGAACTTTTGGTTCAGGTTGAAGGATATGGGAAGATCAAGCAACCGGCGCGGAAAATTTAGCACCTGTCATCAGCTAGGCGGTCTTATCGTTTTTTTGCTGCTGGGTCTCGTCCATGCCTCCGGAGTGCAAGCAGCCGCGGTGGGTGCCTTCACCGAGGTGGAGGGGCAGGTAACCCTCCTGAAATCCGGGTCTTCTCAGACTGTTCCGGCCGCGGCGCAAGCCGGGGTCGAGATGAAGGATGTGATTCAAACCGAGGCTGAATCCCGGGCGCAATTGCGCTTTCTCGATGACACCACCCTCGCCATCTCCCCCCTGAGCCGCATTACCATTGAATCGTATCTGTATGAGGAGAAAGGAAAACGCCAGGCAGTATTGGAGGTGGCTCAGGGCCTGGTGCAAGTTCTGGTCAGCAAGATATTTGCCGGGAAGGAGCCGGATTTTATCTTAAAAAGTCAGACCGCGATTCTGGGGGTGCGGGGAACCGAGTTTTATGTCCTGGTTATGGAAAATCCGAGCCAGTCCAATACCTCCGGTTTGGCCCCGGATTTTCTCAAAAATCTCAGGATCAGGGCTCTGGAGGTCCCAAAGGCTGCTGACGTTACTACAGATGTCTTTGTTAAATCCGGCCGGGTCATAATGAGTTCCAGCAACCCAACCATTAAAGCTACCGTCTTGTTAGGGGCCAATCAGTCTTCCCGCGTTTCCCTGAATCGGCCTCCCGCCCCACGCACCGCGCTGACTCCGAAAGATTTTCATCGTCTCCACAGCTCCATGTTCACCGGGGTAACCCCGGCCCAGGTAGGCCGTACCAGAAACCCCACGGAACTGCTCCGGAAACTGCCGGTAACGCCGCCTCGACCTGGAAAACCCCTGCCGGGAAAAGGAGCGGCACCGGGCTCCTCTCAGTCTGCGCCGCCGCTAAAATCCAAGATGGAGAGCTC
>JAKAGH010000321.1 GCA_021817645.1 Deltaproteobacteria bacterium | reverse complement strand
CCCCAACCTGTGGCCCCTCAACTTGGCCTCTTCCCTGGCTTCCGCCTTTAATCTCTCCATTTTGGTCATGGGCGTCTCCTTATGAGTGAGCAGTAAGCAGTGAGCAGTCAAAAAAAAGAAGAAAGGGAACAAGTTTGTGTGTCTTTTTTCCTGCCCTCCCAGTATGGCGTTCCAGGAATACCTTACATAAATGCCCGGTCTTTCTCCCTCCCCCTTCGAGGGGGGAGGGTCGGGGTGGGGGTGGCGTCTTTTGGCTGATTACCGCCACTTAGCCAAAGTCGCCCCCCTCACCCTAACCCTCTCCCCCGAGGGGAGAGGGGAAATTATTAAGCATATTCATAGGTAATATTTTGTACGCTTATTTCTGGGACGCCATATTAGACCCCGGCCCCTGTTATTCCCATTTACTGCTCACTGCTCACTATCCCCTCAGCTTCAGCGCCACCTCCGCCACCCGGCGGCCCAGGGCCTGGGCAATGGCCAGGTCTTCGGGCGGAGGCTGCAGTTCATTGCTGGAGCCCGCCAGGGTGGAGGCACCGTAAGGCGTACCCCCCCGGCCTTCGGTATGCAGCATCCCCGGCGTGGAATAGGGCACGCCGACGATGATCATGCCCAGGTGCAGCAGCGGGGCCATCATGGTGAAGGGCGTAGTCTCCTGGCCGCCGTGGGCGGTGGCCGTGGAAGTAAAGATACCCGCGGGCTTGCCCTCAAAGACCCCTTCCAGCCACAGCTTCACCGTGGAGTCGAACAGGCGCTTCATCTGGGCGGTCATGTTGCCATAACGGGTGGGGGTGCCGAAAACGATGCCCTCCGCCTCCCGCAGGTCCTCCAGGGTGCAGACCGGCACATCCTTATGGCGGTTCCAGACCGCCAGGGCGTGTTCATGTTGGGGGATGTCCTTTTCAATGTCCTCAAATTCCCGGACCCGGCGCAAGACCGGCTCCACCCCGGCCACCAACTCGACCCCCGCCAATACCGACTGCGCCATTTGCTGCACGTGGCCGTACATGGAATAATACACCACCAGAACTTTCATGATTCTCCCCCTGCTCTAAAAAAGACAACCTCACGCAAAGACGCAAGGCAAGACGTTAGATAATGTAGGGTGGGCACTCCCACCAGTTTCTCTCCGAAATTAACCATAACTTAAACACCGGGAAATGGATGTCAATCTGTAGGCCCTGAGAGCGCTGGTGATCTATGAACGTTCTCTGGAGTGTGGGAGTGGCTCAACTCCCCTTGCGTTCGCCTGGTTAGGTATTATTTTGGAGGAAAGTAGTAGAGAAAGGGAGAAAAGGACAAAGCCGGTCTTTTTCACCTTGAACTTTGAACCTTAAACTTTGAACTCTTTAAGGAAATAACGATGGACGATCTGAAGGACCGGTTTCCCCCGCTGCCGGAAAGAATCGCAGGTCTGGGCGAGTTGGCCTACAATCTCTGGTGGAGCTGGCATCCCGAGGCCCGGATGCTCTTTAAGAAGCTGAATCGCATGTCCTGGAAGGACACCGGCCATAACCCGGTGAGGCTGCTCCGGATGCTCCCCCGGGAAGCCCTGGAGGCCGCGGCCGCAGACCCCGAGTATCTGCGCCACTACGACAAGGTGCTGGCCGATTTCAAACAGCAGACCCAGACCCAGGTCTGCTGGTTCACGGAAAATATCATCCCCGGGGAGTGCCTGCCCATCGCCTATTTCTCCCTGGAGTACGGCTTGCACCACTCTCTGCCTTTTTATGCCGGGGGCCTGGGCTTTTTGGCGGGGGATCATCTCAAGGAATGCAGCGACCTGGGCATCCCCATGGTGGCCGTGGGTTTCATGTATCCGGAAGGCTATCTCCACCAGAAAATCGATGCCGACGGCTGGCAGGAGGCCGAGGATAAGACTTTGGACCGGGACGCGTCGCCCATTACCCGGGTGCTGGATGACCAGGGTACGCATCTCACGGTGCAGGTGCCCTTCACCGATCCCCCCATCCACGTGGAGGTGTGGCAGGTAATGGTCGGCCGCATCCCCCTATATCTGATGGATACCGATTTAGAAATCAATGACCCGGCCCACCGGCGCATTTCCGACCATCTGTATATCAGTGATATCGAGCAGCGTCTGCTCCAAGAGGTCGTTTTGGGGATCGGCGGCAGCGAGATGCTGGCCAAAATGGGCATCAAGCATTCGGTCCTGCACCTGAATGAGGGACATCCAGCCTTTGCCTTGCTGGAGCGGATCAGGGAGCGGGTGGATGGCGGCATGGCTTATGAAGATGCGGTACAGGAGGTGCGGGCCACTTCTATTTTGACCACCCACACCCCGGTGCCTGCGGGTCATGATGTCTTCCCTTTTGACCTGATAGACAAATATATCTGCCATTGTTATCCGCTGATGAACCTGACCCGGGATGACTTCTTCCGCCTGGGGACTTCGCCCACCGACCCGGAAGGCAGCGGCTTTAACATGACTGCGTTCGCTTTGCGCCTGTCCACCTATCATAATGGCGTCAGCCGGAAGCACGGGGAGGTGGCCCGGTCCATGTGGCAGCCCTTGTGGCCGGACCTCCCGGTGGAACAAGTTCCCATCGACCACATCACCAACGGCGTGCACGTGCCCACCTGGATCGATCCCAAAATCGAGCTTCGCTGCATGGAGTGCATGGGCCCGGCTTGGCTGGAGCAGCAGGACGATCCCGCGACCTGGGAGGAGGTGCAAGATATCCCGGATGCGGAATTCTGGAGCCTCCATTACCGGAAAAAAGGCAAGCTGATCAACTACATCCGGGAGCAGACCCGGAAGCGCTGGGTGGAAGAACGGGTCAGCTTGGGCAACGTGGTGGTGGGTGGGGCCTTGTTGGACCCGTCAATCCTGACCATCGGTTTCGCCCGGCGCTTCGCCACCTATAAACGGGCCGATCTGATTTTCTCCGACCTGGAGCGTCTGAAAAAGCTCCTCAACGATCCCCAGCGGCCCTTGCAGATCATCTTTGCCGGCAAGGCCCACCCCGCGGATGATCCGGGGAAAAGAATCCTGCAACGCATTTTTAATTTTGCCCGGGACCCGGACCTGGGGGGCAGGATTGCTTTCGCCGAGGACTACGAGGAACTGCTGGCCCAATATCTGGTCCACGGTGTGGACGTCTGGCTCAACAATCCCTTGACATCTATGGAGGCCTGCGGCACCAGCGGCATGAAGGCCTCCATCAACGGCGTCCTGCACCTGAGCATCCTGGACGGCTGGTGGCCGGAGGCCTATAACGGCAAAAACGGCTGGGCCTTTGCCGGAGCGGCCGAGGGAGATAGAAACGCTCAAGACGCTGCCGCCATTTATGACCTGCTGGAGAAGGAGGTCGTCCCTCTCTACTATCAGGTGAATGACGCGGGCGTGCCGGTGGCCTGGGTGCAGAAGATGAAAGAGGCCATGCGCAGCATCGGCCCCCAATTCTGTGCCCGGCGCATGGTCAAGGAATATTCCCAGAAATTTTACCAGGCGGCCCTGGCCGCCGCCGGCAGTGAATGAATAGAACGGATTCCTGTCCTGAAAGTCTTAATGCGCAGGCTGGAAAGCCTGCGCCACCTAAACTTTCATGATTTTGGGCGAGTCGCAGGTTCATGAACGGCTCGTTCCCAAGCTCTGTTTGGGAACGGCAGATTTCCGCCC
>JAKAGH010000320.1 GCA_021817645.1 Deltaproteobacteria bacterium | reverse complement strand
ATGAACTGAATAACCCCCTGGATGGCATCCGCCGTTACCTCTCTCTGGCGGTGATGAAGAAAGAACAACCGGAGGAGGTGGAGCGCTATCTGGCCGAAGCCTTAACGGGCCTGGAGAAGATGGCTTCGAGCATCAAATCTTTGATGGCCTCCGCCAATCCTTTGAAGGTGTGCCGGAGCTGGGATAATCTGCAGACCCTGCTCCAGGATGCGGTGAAGATCATGATGTTTCAGGCCAGCGACCGCATGGTGCAGGTGACTTTCAGCCCGCCCCAAGAGTTGCGTCAGGTGAAAACCGAGGGGGACCTTTATCACGTCTTCCTCAATATCATTAAAAACGCCCTCCAATCCATGCCCCAGGGGGGACATTTGCACATCGGCGGCCTGCTCCATCCCCAGGAAGTGGAGATTGTTTTCGAGGATACCGGCAATGGCATGGCCACCGAAGAATTGGAGCAGGTCTTCAAGCCGTTCTATTCCACCAAACAGGGAGCTCAAGGCCTGGGCCTGGGACTGCCCATCTGTCAAAAGATTCTGGAGCGGCACGGGGGGCGGCTGGAGATAACCAGCCAGCCCGGACAGGGCACCAAAGTCAGCGTCTTTCTGCCCCAAACGGGCCGTAGGGAGGGCTGCATCCATTAAAGATCTCCTGATCGTGGACGATGATCCCCTGGTTTGCGACTCCCTGAGAGAGATGCTCCTTCTGGAGGGATACCGGACGGATACGGCCCTGGATGGGGATCAGGCCCTGGCCAAATTACAGAGAGAACGCTTCCGGGTCATCATCTCGGACATCCGGATGCCCGGGGTCAATGGCCTGGAACTCCTCCGGGAGCTGCAGGGCCGTTCTCCCGAGACGCCGGTGATTTTCATTACCGGCCACGGCTATATCGACGACGCAGTGGCAGCCATCAAGCTGGGGGCCTATGACTACCTTACCAAGCCCATCGATGACCTGCGCCTGAAGCTGACCCTGCACCGGGCCCTGGAACAGGTGGAACTCAAAAGCTCGTACCAATCCCTGAAAAGGCGTTTCCGGCCCTGGGAGTTGGCCGAAAACCTGGTGTTTCAGGACCGGGAGATGCGCCTGCTCCTGGAACTGGTGGACACCATCGCCGATACCAGCGCCACCGTCTTGATTACCGGCGAATCCGGCACCGGCAAAACCATGCTGGCCAGCCAGATCCATGACCAGTCTTACCGGCGGGAGTCCCCTTTTGGCAAGATCAGCTGCGGCGCCCTGTCAGAAACCCTGCTGGAGAGCGAGCTCTTCGGGCACGTGCGCGGGGCTTTCACCGGGGCGATCCGGGATAAAAAGGGCAAATTCGAGGAAGCCCAGGGGGGCACCATTTTTCTGGACGATATCAATTGCGCTTCCCCCAATTTGCAGATGAAGCTCCTGCGGGTGCTCCAGGAGAGAGTCATAGAGCGGGTGGGGGGAAACACCCCCATCCAGGTGGACGTGCGGATCATCACCGCCACCAATGCTTCTCTCCAGGAGGAGGTGGCGCGCCATAACTTCCGGGAAGATTTATATTACCGGATAAATGTAGTTAACCTCAACATTCCCCCCCTCAGAAAGCGTCTAAGCGATATTGAACCTCTGATCGAGCACTTCATCCAACGCTTCAATCAGAGTCATCGCCGCCAGATCAAGGGCTTGACCCGGAGCGCGTTGCAGTCCTGCCTGCGTTATCCCTGGCCCGGGAACGTGCGGGAACTGGAAAATGTGGTGGAGCGCGCCGTCCTTCTGAGCCCGGGGGAATTCATCATCCCGGAAATGCTGCCCCCGGAGATCAGGGCGGCCGGACGCCTGGGGCCGCCCGGAACCGGGGACCTCAATCTGGAGGAAGCCCTGGGCCAGGCAGAGAGACAGATTGTGTTGGAGACTTTGGAACGCTGCAAATGGAACCGGCAGCTCACTGCCATGGCTTTAGGTGTCAGCCGCACCACCTTGTTCAATAAGATGAAGAGATTTCAGCTGGTTGATCCCAGGCGTCAGACCGTAGCTTTTTCCTCCATCGATCCCCTCTAGATTTCCCGGAGCCGATAAGGAAAGCGGGTTTGCAAGGCCCCGGTAGAGTGCTTATACTGTTTTTCGGTTTATCCATTCAGGAGGCGGACGCATGGCTTATTCCTATGAAACCCTGGTGAACTGGGACCGGGAGCATCTCTGGCATCCCTTCACCCAGATGCAGGGCTTTCGGGAAGAGGAACTCCTGGTCATCACCCGGGGCGAAGGCGCCTATCTCTATGACCTCCAGGGACGGCGTTATCTGGACGGGGTTTCTTCCTTGTGGACCAATGTCCACGGCCATCGCCGGCCGGAATTAGATCAGGCCGTGAGAGAGCAACTGGAGCAGGTGGCCCACAGCACCCTGCTGGGCGTGGCCCATCCGCCTGCTATTGTCCTGGCCCGGCGCTTGGCGGAGATAGCGCCGCCGGGGCTCACCAAGGTTTTTTACTCCGACAGCGGCTCCACTGCGGTGGAAGTGGCCCTGAAGATGGCCTTTCAATACTGGCAGTTGCGGGGCTTGCCCCGGAAGCAGCGCTTTTTGCACCTCAGCAACGCGTATCACGGCGACACCCTGGGTGCAGTGTCCGTGGGGGGCATTGCCTTGTTCCATGAGATTTTCCGGCCCTTGCTGCTGGAGACCCTGGAGGCCCCGGCCCCTTACTGCTACCGCTGCCCCGAAGAGCAGGACTGCCGGGAGCAATGCCTGGAGCGGCTGGAAGAACTGGTGGCCGCGCACCACCGGGAACTGGCCGCGGTGATTTTGGAGCCGGTGATGCAGGGGGCCGCGGGCATGATCCCCCAGCCTCCCGGATACCTGGCCCGGGTGCGGGAAGTGACGCGGCGCTACGAAGTATTGCTCATCGCCGACGAGGTGGCCACCGGTTTCGGCCGCACGGGGCGGATGTTTGCCTGTGAGCAGGAAAAGGTGAGCCCCGATCTGATGTGCCTGGCCAAGGGCATCACCGGGGGGTATCTGCCTCTGGCCGCCACTTTGAGCACCGACGAGATCTATCAAGCTTTTTTGGGGGAATTCCAGGAATTCAAAGCCTTTTTCCATGGCCATACTTATACGGGCAATCCCCTGGCCGCAGCCGCGGGCCTGGCCAGTCTGGAGATCTTTGAAAAAGAGCAGGTGATCGCCTCCCTGGGGGCCAAGATAGAACAACTGAGCCTTCTCTTGGCGGGGATGCAGGATCATCCCCACGTGGGCGATATCCGCCAGCGGGGGTTGATGGTGGGTATTGAGCTGGTCAAGGACCGGGAGACCCGGGAGCCTTTCCCGCCGGAGCGCCGTACCGGCCACCGGGTCATTCTGGCGGCCAGAAAACGGGGGGTCATTCTGCGGCCCCTGGGAGATGTGGTGGTGCTGATGCCCCCGCTGTGCATCTCCCGGGAGGAACTGGAGACCCTGGGCCGGATAACTTACGAGTCCATCTGCCAGGGGGGAAGGCAAGAGTAGAGAGAAGAGCCAGGCGCGGCCTATCTGCTGCGCAGTTAACTCCCTCTGCCGCCGATCTGGTAATGGCTGGAAACTCTATTAAGGCCTGAAGGTGCAGGCCTAAAGAAGGGAGTGGGGGCTACAGGGCCATCTCCTCTTCCCGCCAAATGTTTGGAAAAATAGTAATGA
>JAKAGH010000319.1 GCA_021817645.1 Deltaproteobacteria bacterium | reverse complement strand
GACCACCGAAACCCATTACCAATCAGGGTGGCCAGGATGAAGGCCGGAAGGCCGGGAGGAGGGATTGCTTATCCCCGTTCGATCTAAGTGATAGTCTGCTTGTGGAGCAGGCGGCAGGGGATTTATCCCAGGTGCGACTTCAACCCCCGGTTTTTCTGCTCCTTCAGGCGTTTGACGAATTTCTTGAGAAGGCGCAAAGCCTCGCCCCCGTCGGCGTCCAGCACTACGCTCTCCATCTGCTGAAACTCGTCCGGGGTCAGGGGCAAAACCACCTGCGGCTTCTCGGTTTCGGATGGCATCTTAATCCCTCCGCAGGAATGAGTTAGCTCAGAATTTATCCCCCGGGGGCGGTGAGGAGATTCATTACCGCCCCCGGGCTGCAAGGTTATTTCTCAAACGGATTCACCAGGTGCACCGGCACCGGGGAAGTGCGAATGATTTTTTCCGCGACGCTGCCAAAAAGCGGGCTCTTCTGGTCCATCTGGTCATGGCTGAGGCCATGAGTGGTAATGACCACCAGGTCGGCCTTTTCTGCCTTAACCGCCTTGAGAATTTCGTTGGCGGCATTGCCCTGGACCAGCCGTATTTGCATATTGGGACAAGCCTTAAATTCGGTCTCGCAAAGATGTTGCATCTTGCTCTTTGCCTGTTTTAATTCCCATTCCTGAAAATGTTGCAGATGATGTTCGCCCGGCTCATGGGTATATCCGCCATAGAGGGAAGTTAAATCTGTGGCGACATACAGCATAATGATTTTCGCCTGGTACTTTTCCGCCAGAGATACCACGTTCTTGGCGGATTTCAGCGAGTTTTTGGATAAATCGGTGGGCCAAAGAATTGTCTTGATCATGGGAACCTCCTGACTTATTTTGTGCCGCCCCAGCCTTCGCTTTTCACTTGGGCTCAGTGGGGTAACCCGCCTTCTCCCATTCGTTCCAGCCGCCTTTCAGGGCGAAAATCTGCTTAAAACCCAGCTCGTACAATTTCCTCGCCACCCGGACGATGGTGCCCTCCTTTTGTCAGTAGAGGACGATTTTCTTGTCCTTGGGCAGGTTTTCAGCCCAGGTTGTGACCTCATCTGGTTCCCGGCGCACTGCGCCCTGGATCTTTTTATTGCTGACCTGCCAATCTTTGGGGGCCCTGACGTCCAGAATAATTACTTCGGGGTCGAAGATCTGGCTTTTTATATGCTCCTTGTCCAGGAGCGGCGCTTTCTCGCCGCTGCCACAGGACCAGGTGAACGCCACCATCAGGCTGACTGCTATCACCATGGTCCTAAACTTGGTCTTCCGCATCTTCCACCCTTAGGGTTTATCCGAAATTATGCAATGCCCTGAAATATTAGCCGGTAACTTTCTGGGAGCAAACCGAGGGGCCGGAAACTTGGTGGTCCACCTGCGAATCCGCCGGAACCTGTATCTGTTGACTGCTCGACCGCAGTCTCTGGGTGCCGTTTCAGCAACCGAAAATGAACAAAAGCCCGCCGATAAACATACATAAGCCCAATTTTTTCAGCATTTTTCTCTCCTATATCCTAAGTCTTTGATAAATTCCGGTGTCTTGCCCCGTTCCAGTTCAAAGACGGGGCGGCAATGGGGTTTGCTGGCGGCATCCGCTTTTTTCTTGATCACGCCGGCCAGGAAATCCAGGGCCGCGTCCCGGTCTTCATCCAGCAGGATGGCATTAAGCCGGAACATTTCTTCCGGGTGAAGGGTGATGACGGTGTTTTCTTTCAACCTAACCCCCCTTTCCACGGCTTTCCGTAAGGCAATCCTAATAGGGAAATTCCCTGAGGGCGCCGTCAACGCTGCCGGCAGCCGCAAGCCACCCCGGTCGCCGCAGGCCGGGCTGGTTCCCCGGCATCAGCCTGAAGCCGCCGGGCTGCTTCTTTGACCCGGTCAATTTCTTCCCGCTTGAGATTCAAGTCTTTATTTTTGTCAATGCCCAGAGCGGTGATCACCAGGTAGCCCCGCAGCGGCACCTCCGCCTGTTCCAGCACTCCCTTGGCGCAGCCCACCTCGCAGCCGTCTATGACCACCAAGTTATCGATATCCCTGGCCGACTGGACGAAGCCGCTCAGATGCGCCCCCACCCCGGCCAGGCAGGAGAGCTTGCCGAAACCTTCCTGGGTCAACTCAATCGCTGCCTGGTTGGACAACTGCCCCACATTAGAGCCTCCAGAGCAGGCTAAAATCATGGTGGTAACCTTGGGTTGGCAACAATCCTGAGCCATGGCGTTCCTCCCGATTAAATATAAATTTGTGCTTGCTTAAGAGCGTCATATTTCTATATAGTAATATATAGTTTTTAGGAGAGCGCAAGTGAAAATATTGCTGAAGTCGTTGAAAGCCCTCGCAGACGCCAATCGTCTACGTATCATCAGGTTGCTGATGGACCGGCCCCGCTGCGTCTGCGAACTCCAGGCCGCTTTAGGTATTGCCCAGCCCACCGTCTCCAAGCATCTGAGCATCCTGGAAGAAGCGGGATGGGTGGATAAGCAGCGCCAGGCGAGAAACTTTATTTTCTACCACCTCATTGCCGAGACGGGCCCTGAAGATCACCGCGCCGCGCTGCTGGCCCTGCTACGTCCCTTGTTGCTGGAAGACCCTGAATTAACGGTCCTCAGTCGCCTGGCCCAGGATCTCAATCCTGAAGATATTTTAAAAGGGACGCAAAAGCCGATCTCTGGCCTCTGCCGGGAATGCGGCGCCGAGATTAACCCGGTTGAACGGTAAGATTAAAAAACATTCTTATTGAGGAGACTTGCTGCCATGTCCCTGTCCCGCTACACTTTCGGAATCTGCTTGCTGCTCTCGGCCCTCACCTTGGCGGGCGTCTGCTGGGCCCAGACAGCCAAACCCACGGCACCCGGCCATGCTATTCTTTATGGCCGCTCTGTCTCCCTCCTGGATCAGGCCCAACAGCAATTGCATGCCGGCAATATCTCTGCGGCCAAGGCCCAGGCGAAAGAGGCCAATTCCCTGTTCACCCTCCTGAAGGACGAATACGCCTCAAAGCTGGCGGAGCATGAGCTTTCCCCCCAGGAAGAGCAGCAACTGGCCGTCAACCAGAAACTGGCCGCCGACACCCAGGCCCAGGCGGATCGCCTGATGGAAACCGCCGCCGCCCAGGATAAGAAAGGCCAAGAACTGGAGACGCAGGGCCGGGAAGAGGCCTCCAAAGCGTCCTATCGCCAATCCAAGGACGGCTATAATCGAGCCCAAGGCCTTTATGTCAGGTCAGCGATTTACGCTCTGCGCAACCAGCAGATGCTTTTTCGCTTTCTGGCTCCTTGATTTCCCTGCGACTGGGCCTCTGCGCCTGCAACGGCTAGACGCTTATGATTAAGTCCCTAAGAAATTTTTTCAGGGGACTCCTGGGTCCGAAACCTCCGATTTTTCAGGACCTCCAGGTGGAGGTGACCACCCGCTGTGATCTTCCGGGGTGCTTGATGTGCCCCCGCCGCGCCTGGCCGGGGCGCTGGTTGCACCAAGATCTTTCCTGGCAAAATTTTGAACGGCTCATCCCTGCCCTTAAATTATTCAAGCATGTCCATTTAAGCGGCTGGGGTGAGCCCTTGTTGCACCCGCGTCTGTGGGATATGGCCAAGGCAGCCCGCTCCCAGGGCTGCACCGTCAGCCTGACCACC
>JAKAGH010000318.1 GCA_021817645.1 Deltaproteobacteria bacterium | reverse complement strand
CAAATTGAGGTCTGTCGCCCCTTTGATGACGTTGATGCACAGGCACTGGTCAGAGGAGATGCACAAGGGGCTCTCGGAAGCCACGAACTCTTCACTGAATCCGGCATGGGCTTCGTAAGGGATGTTGCCCTGCTCATCCCGGATGCGGATGGCTGCGGCCTCGCAGCCGACGAGTTCTTTGACTGCGGCCAAATAATCCATGAGCAGGGGCGTCATCTCGTTATGGCGGTTGGCGATTTCCAGGAAATCCCGGGAGCTCTGGAGGGTTTCTTCCACTTCCTTGAGAGCAGTGATGTCTTGGACCGTGCCGAACCCGCCCAGAAGCTGGCCCTGGGGATCGAACTCCAGTTCGGCCCTTTCCCGCACCCACTTCACCATATCGCCCACGATAATGCGGTGCTCGATGTCGTAAGGCTCGCCCCCCAGGGCCGCAGTCCATTTTTGATCGACGTACTCCCGGTCCCCCGGGTGCACGCAGGCGAGAAAGCCCTCGTAGGTCAGCGCCGTCCCCGTTTGTCTGCCGAAAATCCGGTAGGTTTCTTCGGACCAGAGCAACTCATTGCGGCCCATGTCCAGCCGCCAGCTGCCGGTATGGGCCACGGCCTGGGCCCGGTTCAGATCATCCCTGCTCTCCCGCAAGGCGTCATGCGCTTCACTCAGGTTCTGGTTGGCTTCCAGGAGTTCTTCGGCCTGCGCCTCCAATTCCTCGGATTGCACCTGAAGCTCCTCAACCGAGGCCTGCAGTTCCTCTTCACTGGCCCGCAGCTTGGCCAGGGATTCCTGGCGCGCCATTTCCGCCAGCTTCTGGGCGGTGATATCCCGGGCATAGATACGGATAACCGGGAACTCCCGGGGGAAATGAATCGACGCGCCAAAAAATGCGCCGTTTATTTCCACTTCCCGATAAAATAGCGATTCCCCCGTGGCCGCGGCAGTCCTGACTATCTTTGGCAGGTCACGGGGCAAAAAGGCTCTGGTCCGGTTTTTCAGTCCCAGCTTTTCCAGGGCTGCGAAGGAGGCGGCGTTGGCATAAGTGATGTTGCCGGCAGTATCCGCTTCCAGGACGGGATTGGGGTTGAGCCGGGGGAAGGAGGCCTGGCGCTCCAGTTCCTTTTCCATCTCCTTGCGCCGGGTGATATCCCGGAGCATTACCTGGACCGCATGCTGCCCCTGATAATTAATGCCCACCCCAGAGGCCTCCACCTCCACCACCCGGCCGTCCGGACGCAAAATTTTTATTTCCTGGAGCTCGGTACGCGCGCCTTCGGCGTTGACGCGGCAGATGTGTTCCGTGACAAATTCTCGAAAATCGGGATGGATCACTGCGGGGACCGCTTTACCCACCAGGTCCCGGTAATGGTCCGCGCCAAAGAGCCGCACGCCTGCGGGATTGACGAAGAGAAACCGCCCCTGGCTCTGCACGGAGATGGCGTCAGGCGATTGGTCCACCAGCCGGCGGTAGCGCTCTTCGCTTTCCTGGAGTTTCTTCTCCGACCAGAGGCGCTCCGCGATTTCATTCTGCAGTGCGGCATTGGACTGGGACAGTTCCTGGGTGCGGTCCTGCACCCGGGCTTCCAGTTCTTCATAGGACCGGCGCAAGGCCGCAGCCATTTCCTGGATCTGGGCTTCCTTCTCCTTGAGGACGGTGACGTCCATGCCCATTTCCAAAATAAGGGGGGAGCCGTCAATATCCGGGAAGGGAAAGTCGTAGATCTGGTAATGGCGGCTGTCCGGGCCGGTCCACTCCCATTCCTGGGGGGCGCCGGTTGCCAGCACTTTGTAGGTCTCGCAATTTAGACAAGGAGAGGTGCGCCCAAAGAGGAAATCATAGCACTTCCGGCCCTCCGGCGCGCCGAAGCGTCTGATGAACTCCCGGTTGGCAAAAGGCACTTCGTAATCCTGAGTGAGCAGGGCTACATACGCGGGCAGGGTGTCCAGGACCTGGTAAAGCTTTTGCCTTTCGGCCTGGAGCGCTCCCAGCAGGCTTTGATCCCGGTCCGTTTCCTTCGGCAAATCCGCCGCGGCCTTACCCCCTTTTATTTTACCCTCCAGCTGCCGCCGGTAGAGGGCCATCTCGATAATAGTCTGTAGCTCCCGGGAGTCGCAATTTTTCCGCAGGTAGTCGAAGCTATGGGTGATCTTGGCCCGCCGCAACTCTTCCCGGTCTCCATTCTCCACCAAATAGAGCAGGCGGTCCTGGAGGCGCTCTTTGAGCTGTCTGGCAATGGTCCCTTTCCGGTCCTCGCCCACCAGGCCGAGATTCAGCAGGACTAAATCCGGCTGCGTCTCTTCAACCTTTTGCATGGCCTCCTCAGGGGAAGAAACTACACCAGCAACCGCGTATCCCCAGGATTTGAGGTGTGCGGCCACGCTGCCGGCAAAACCTTGGTCGCGGTCAACTATTAATATTTGCGCCTTGGCCATATGCTATTGCTTCCTCGGCAGTAAGGATTCATTCCATTTTTTGATGTAATAGGCTTCGCAGGTGTTAAAAATAACAGGGATAGAAAAGTCTGCGCCTTCTGAGGCTGGAGTTACCCTTCCAGCCTCAGAACTCTCTGGAAAGAGTTTATCAAGATTTTTTCGCAAGTGCACTATTTAAGCGCTGTGCGCCGGGCCGGTTGCCGCTCCCGCCCGGGAATGTTATGATGGTTCCCCAAAATCCCGGCAAGGAGAACAGAGAGATTATGCCCGAGCCCCCCAAAGAGACGTGGATGCAGTGGGTGGCCCTGACCACCACCATTCTGGCCGTATGTGCGGCCATCTCTTCCTTGAAGGCCTCCAGCTACTCCACCAGGGTGCAGGTGCAGACCACCAAGGAGGCCAACCATTGGGCCTACTATCAGTCCAAGAGCATCAAGGAGCACAGTTTCCGGCTGAATCGGGACATTCTGAACTATGCCAACCTTCTGGGCAACCCCAACCCCCAGGTGCAGCAGTTTCTAACGGCTAAAATTAAGGACTACGACCAGGAAATCAATCGCTATGATTTGGAAAAAAAGCAGATCAAAACCGAAGCGGAAACCATCATCAAGGAGCAGGAGTTCCTCAAAAGGCACAACGCCGCGTTTTCCCTGGCAGTGATGCTGCTGCAGATTGCCATCATGATGTCCGCAGTGGCCGCACTGATCAAGAGAAAATCGATGTGGTTCGCGGGCCTGGCCCTGAGTCTGGTGGGCCTGGTCTACATGGCCAACGGGTTTTTTCTGTGGTTTTGAGGAAACTTGCGGGGAATAGGAGCACCTAAAAACAGGGATCTTAATGCAGGGTGCGTCCCACGCACCATATTGGGCGGAGGACGCGCCCTACCGCTAACTGCTTACTCAATAATGGAAGAAAGGCACGCGGAAGAGCAGCAGAAAGCCGTTCAGGGAAAATAAAGTCCCCAGGGCCGCGGAGGCAACGGCAAAATAAAAAATTGACCGGGAATGGGCCAGGATGGCGATGGAGGCCATGACAATGGCAATCTGCAGCAGCACTTCCGCGTAATCAAAGTAGGGGTCTTTATTGCGGTTGACGTCCCTTTCGTGCTCCAGTTTTTCCGCCTCTTTCCTGATGTCTTTCTTTTCTTTGCCGTAACGCTCCGCGTTCTTGGCGGTTTCCTGGAGCAAAGCCTCATAGCGCTTTTTGGCCTCCGGCTTGAGCGTATCTTTTT
>JAKAGH010000317.1 GCA_021817645.1 Deltaproteobacteria bacterium | reverse complement strand
CCAAAACATTGATCAGAAGGATCGTCCCCAGGCCCAGGCTCGCGCCGGCGGCCACTCCTTGCATCTCCTCCCGGAAACGGGGAGGCAGATAAGGCCAGAAGCGCCGGGCCAAAAAGAGCAGCAAGGTATAGAGGGGCAGGGCGCCGGCAAAGAGACTGACTCGGGCCAGATAGGTCACCACGGCCCGGCGGATAACCCGGATTTCCGTAGCCAGGGCCTGTCCGTGCCGTAGGCCCAATTCCCGGGGCGACCCTGCCAATGCCACGATCCGCAGGGGGTTGGTTGGCGGCTGCTTAGTCATGGATGCATCTATTGGCGGCTGGCTGACGGGCGAGGAATTTAGCTTTCCCGGGACCACTTCAGCCACAGGGCGGTGGCAATACCCCAGACAAAGCCGAAAAACAGGACCAACACCGGAGTCATCAGACCCAGCTGCAATCCCAGCATGCCTCGTCCCATCTTCGGCATCAGGACCACCAGGGAGATGAGCGTCTGGGGCAAGCTGTAGATTATCCCCAGACTGACATAAGACAACTTCCTGAGGGGCAGGAGGAACAGCAGGGCCCACAAGCCGCCCCAAACCATATGCTGGTAGACCCAAAAAGGGGTCAAGGCTGGCGCGAATTGGGACCCTAACAGGGCGTTGATGCCAATGGCCCCAAAGAGCCAGGAGGTAAGGCCTTTCAGCAGCCCCCCCAGAGCGCCGGCCGCAAATATCAGACTAAGATTTTTTAGGGTTAGGGGCATATCTTTCTCCAATTTCCGGATGGTCGAGCCGTGGTGAGGATCGGGGGCCGGGTCCCGCGGCGGCGCTACCCGGCCTTCAAAATGATCTCTAGAATTTTAGGTTACTCCCGGCAGGAAGGCAAGGGGGTCCCCTCCGGGAAACCTCAGCCGGGGGTGCCTCCCCGGTGGCGCGACACCATCTATTCTGCCCCGGTCAGCCGTAACCAGAGGCCTGCGGCCAACCCCCAGATGATATTGAAAAAGAGGACAAAAGCGGGGGTCAGATACCCCAATTGCAGCCCCAGCACGCCTTTGTGGGCCTGAAAGGGAAAGACCAGCAGCAGTTGCACCAGGCTTGGCGCCAAGCTGTAAAGCAGGCACCTGACGAACAAAGGCCGGTTTCGGCGGGGGAGGAAAAATAAGAAACCCCAGACCCCGCCCCAGACCAGGCGGTTATAAAGCCAGGGGGCGCTGAGCTGGGGCGCGATTTGCACCCCCAGGGCTTGGGTAATACCCCAGGTCCCGAAAAGCCAGATCGCCAGCATATTGATCAGGCCCCCCACACAACCGGCGGTGAAGGTCAGGGAAAGGTTCTTGATGGAAAATTTCATGATGTCAGCCTTTTATGGCCGGTTGCCAGTGGCGTCAGCTTCTGGCCCGGGATTCCTCCGGAAAGACGTCCAGAACTATCTTTTCCGGACCGCGCAAGACGGTCAGGGAGGATTTGACCCCGATCCTGGCCTCGGTGAGGAGCTTGTGCAGGTCGTCAATCTCGGCGACGGGCTGGCCGGCAAACGCGACAATGACATCGCCCTGCCGCAGCCCGGCCTTTTGCGCCGGGCTCTGGGGCTCCAAAGAGATGACCAGAACTCCGCTTGTGACCGGCAGGCGGTGAAAGCGCACCAGGCGGCGAAGCAGGGTGACATTTTGCCCGCCGAGACCGATATAACTGCGCCGCACCCGGCCGTCCCGGATCAGCAACGCGGCCACGTATTTGGCGGTGTTGATGGGAATGGCGAAGCAGAGGCCCTGGGCGGCCATGATCACCGCAGTATTGACGCCGATGACCTCGCCCGCGGCGGTGACCAGCGGGCCTCCCGAGTTGCCGGGGTTGAGGGCCGCGTCGGTCTGGATGATATTACTGATGAGGCGGCCGGTGGTGGAGCGGATGGAGCGCCCCAGGGCGCTGACCACCCCGGCGGTGACCGTGTATTGGAACCCGTAAGGGTTGCCGATGGCCACCACCAGCTGGCCGACCCGGAGGACATGAGAGTCCCCCAGGGGTGCGGGCGTCAGATCGGGGGCGTTGATGCGCAGCACCGCCAGATCGGTGTCCGGGTCGTCCCCCAGGAGGGTGGCTCCAAAACGGCGGCCGTCCGCCAGGGCCACTTCGATTTTAGCGGCTTGGTGCACCACGTGGCTGTTGGTGAGAATAAAACCGTCGGGAGTGAAGATAAAGCCGGAGCCGTTGGCCGGTACTTCCTGGACCTGGCCTTGGGACCGGACCTGCTGCCGTACGTCGATGTTGACCACCGCAGGGCTGACCCTCTCCACGGCCCCGATGATGGCCTGGGAATAGGCGTCCAGCAGGGGGTGTTCATTTAAGGGAGCGGCCGCGGCGCTTTGTCCCGGGCCGGGTTGGAGATTGGCAAGTGAACGCAATGTCTTTTTCATTCTGGGTTGGGGCATTACCAATTAACCTCAAAGTGTTGATATTTTAAAATGTTAGCCGCGTCCCCCCAGAGCTGCCTGGGGTGGCGATAATTTTTGGGCTTTAGATTAAAACTAAGGGTCTAAAAGCTGCTGTCAAGTCGGGCCGTAGACCTCCGGGGGCCGGATCTGGCGCAGGGGCCGGGGGGACCTTATAATGAAATGGAACCTGAGGTGGGGGAGAAAATTATGGACGCAGTGCGTTATTATATCGCCCTGATTCTGGTGGTGACCATGCTGCCGATGCTCCTGGTTTGGCCACTCATCCATCCTTTTATCAGCTTCTGGCGGCGGCTGGGTCCGGCTTTGACCTCCGCCCTGGTCTGGTCTTTCCTGGGCTTGATCGGGGTAGGGCTTTTTCTGGCCCGGAAGAGCTGGCTGGCCGTGGACTTCGGGACGAACTATGTCCTGGTCGTCCTGGGAGTCTTGTTGGAAGCGGCCTCCATCTGGCTGTGGGGGCCGCTGCACCGGTACCTGTCCTTCACCACCATGATGGGATTGCCCGAACTGGCCCCCCAGAAGTACCCCACCGCTTTGATTACCGGGGGAATTTACAGCTGGATCCGGCATCCCCGTTACGTCCAAATCCTCCTCTTTATCTGGGGCTATGCCCTGATAGCCAATTACCCGGCCGCGTACGCGACGGCAGGGCTCTGGTTGCCGGGCGTCCTGATTATTGCCCGCCTGGAGGAGAAGGAACTCCGGGACCGCTACGGCGCGGCCTACGAAGAGTATTGCCGCCGGGTGCCCCGGTTTGTGCCGAAGTTCAGGGGTTAGGGGCCAGGAAAGAAAACAGCTGATCCCTGACCCCTGCTTTTAACTATCCCAGGATCGCCTTCAGATCCTCATCCGGGGTGCTGATGGGCATGATGTTGAAGTTCTTCACCAGCACGTCCAGGACGTTGGGGGTGATGAAGGCCGGCAGGCTCGGCCCCAGGCGCATGTTCTTGATCCCCAGGTGGAGCAGGGTGAGCAGAATGGCCACGGCTTTTTGCTCGTACCAGGAGAGGATCAGGGACAGGGGCAGGTCGTTCACCCCGACGCCAAAGGCGTTGGCTAGGGCCACGGCGATCTGCACCGCGGAATAGGCGTCATTGCACTGGCCGATGTCCAGCAACCGGGGAATGCCGACGATGTCTCCCAGGTCCTTATCAAAGAAGCGGAACTTGCCGCAGGCCAGGGTCATGACGATGCAGTCCTTGGGCACCTTTTCCACGAAC